>JAIBCM010000003.1:300000-405029 GCA_019694135.1 Verrucomicrobiia bacterium
GTTTCGCCCGTGTGGTCTGATCCTTTTGGCGCACCCGGAAGTCTTCTGGGACGAAACATCCGCATTGGCATTATCGATGACGGATTACAAGTCAGCCATCCTGATTTAAAACCCAACGTCGACATTAAAAATGGCTACGATTTTCTTGATCAAGATAATAGCCCCAACCCTAGCTTAGCTTTAAATGATTCTCATGGCACTTCTGTTGCCGGCTTGGCGGCTGCGAAAGAAAATAATAACAATGGCGTTTCAGGCGTTGCCCCAGAAGCGAAACTGGTTGGTCTACGAATCATGAGTACGGACGAAAACCTTACTGATACAGGTGAAGCAAAAGCTTTTACGTGGAAAAATGATATCATCCAAATTAAAAACAATAGCTGGGGTCCTGTTGAAGCCTTCATTGGACCCGGCACTCAAGCCTCTTCTGCTTTGAAAAAAAGCGCCATTCAAGGACGTCAAGGATTAGGCACCATTTTTGTATGGGCCGCAGGCAACAACGAAAACGCCGATGGGGACACGCTTGATAACGCCAACTACGATGGCTATGCCAACTCTATTTACACCATCGCAGTGGGAGGCGTAAATGCTTTAGGCAAAGTCGCTTTACCTTACGATACCGAACCGGGCGCTAATTTGATCGTATGTGCGCCTACATTAAACATTACAACAACAGACCTTATAGGGAAAGCCGGCGATGGACCTAACGACTACATCTTCGATTTTGGTGGAACTTCTGCGGCAACTCCACTTGTTTCTGGAGTTATTGCATTAATGTTAGAAAAAAATCCTAATTTAGGTTGGCGCGATGCTCAGGAAATTTTGATCCGTTCTGCAAAGAAAGTAGATGATAGAAATAAAGATTGGATTAATAACGCTGCCGGTTTCCATTTTAATCACAGCTACGGTGCAGGATTAGTTGATGCTGAAAAAGCCGTTAAACTCTCCGCCAGTTGGAAAAATCTTTCCCCACAAAAAAGCGCAACCCTTGACTACCAAAAAATCACACAACTTCCCGAAGGAAATGAAAAAGAAATCGTTTTTAATATAAAACAAAATCTTCGCGTAGAACATGTCACCTTCACACTTACCCTTAGCCATGACACCTTATGGGATCTCTCGATTTCCCTGACATCACCTTCCGGCACTCTAAGCCAACTTAAACAACCGACCATTAATATTTACGAGTCCGGCACTCATTTCAAATGGACCTTCATGACCGTTCACAATTGGGGAGAAACCTCTCAAGGCACTTGGAAGGTTAGCATCAAAGATTCTCTTCCAAACAATAAAACGGGTGAGTTGAAAAAGGCTAGCCTAACGATTTATGGAACAGAAACTCTTTGATCGCGAAAATTGCTATGAATCACTTACAAAAAAACTAATTAAGACTTAAGTTAGTTAAGTAACAAAAGATAAACCGGCAAGAAATTCACTTCTTGGCGGTTTTTCCTTTTTTGCTATAGTCACGGATTATTAAAAATCCGACGCAGCCATATAAACTGTAACTATGACATCTACTCAGCGACTGGAATGTCGCGCTAAATTCTTTTTTCTCGGCGAAAAAAAGTTTCACCTTCAAGGTGTGACTTATGGCCCGTTTCGACCTGATTCCAACACGCCCGACATCTTTTTACCTGCCGAAGAGAAAATAAAGCGTGATCTAGAAATCATTCGCCAACTCGGCGCTAACACGTTGCGCCTTTACCATGTCCCTCCGCGATGGTTTCTGGACTTGCTTGCGGAAAACCAGCTTTACGCCCTTATCACTGTTCCTTGGCAACAACACTTAACCTTTTTAGATCATCGCAAAACGCGACATGACATCCAACATCGCATTCGTCGCGCCGCGGAACAATGCGCCAATCATCCTGCTCTCATGGCACTATTAATTGGCAACGAAATTCCCAGCGACATGGTGCGATGGTATGGAGCGAAAAAAATCCGAAATTTCCTGGATGAACTCATCGCGATTGTCAAAAATCAAGACGCTAACACACTAGTTTCTTACGCTGCCTACCCGACCACAGAATATTTAATTCCGCGTTTTGCCGATTTTTTAACCTACAACGTTTATCTCCATCGCCAAACCGATTTTCAAAACTATCTAGCGCGCTTACAAAATCTCGCAGAAGAAAAACCTCTCATCTTAGGCGAGTTTGGCATGGACACCCAACGCCATACTCAAGCAGAGCAAGCCGAAATGTTAACCTGGCACATCGAAACCGTAATTCGCTCCGGTCTAGCTGGCACGATTCTTTTTTCTTTCACCGACGAATGGTTTACAGGAGGTCATGATATCACCGATTGGGAATTTGGTTTAGTCACTCGCGATCGTTCGCCTAAACTTGCTTATCATACCGTTCAAAAACTTTGGAAAAATTCCAGCTCTCTCGTTCCATTACCGCAAACGCCTAAAGTTTCCATTGTCGTTTGCTCTTATAATGGCGGAAAAACGCTAAAAGGCGCTTTGGAATCTCTCGATCGACTCACTTACCCTAACTACGAAATCATTCTTGTGGATGACGGCTCCACCGACAACTCGCAACAACTCGTTCAAGAATTTGAAACAGATCGCGCTCAACGCGCTAATAAACCTGATTTTAAAAACATTATTCAACCCAATCTCGGTCTCAGCGCGGCTCGCAACAATGGCATTCACGCAGCAATCGGTGAAATCATAGCCTTTACCGATTCCGACTGCATAGCAGATCGTGAATGGATTTATTATTTAGTGAACACGCTACTCCAAGGAGATTTTGCTGCAGTGGGCGGCCCCAACATTTCTCCACCTGCTCACAATTGGGTGCAAGCCTGCGTCGCTGCGGCACCCGGGTCACCTAGTCACGTTCTGACTTCAGACACCGTCGCAGAACATGTTCCAGGCTGTAACATGGCGTATTGGAAATGGGCACTTTTGGAAATCGACGGTTTCGACATAGAATATCGCAAAGCGGGTGACGATGTCGACGTTTGCTGGCGCCTCATCCAACGCGGTTACCAAATCGGTTTCAGCCCTTCGGCTGTAGTGTGGCATCACCGTCGTTTTACGGTAAAAGCTTATTTCAAACAACAATCCGGCTATGGTGAGGCCGAGGCGTTGTTGCGATTCAAACATCTGATTTATTTTGGCACTACGGGTGGAGCAAAATGGCGAGGCACGGTTTATGGCACACCCCGTTTTGAACATATTTTTTCGGGTCCCATCATCTATCACGGCACATTTGGCATGGGTCTTTTCCAATGCATCTACCCGCGTCAAGAAGCCGCTTGGATAGGCATCGTAAGCAGTTTAGAGTGGATGCTCTTTACTCTTTTCATCTTCTTACTCTCATGGAAAATTGAGCCGCTGCGTTTGTTGCCCTTAATTATGTTAGGATTAACTTTAGCCGCCAGTGCTTCCTGGATGGCCCGTGCAAGATTAGAACCGAAACATGATTCCATTTTAAGTCGCCTACTACTACTCTATCTCGCACTCACCCAACCCTGGGTTCGCTCCTGGGCGCGCTATTTCACCTGGCTCAAACATAAATGCACACCTCGAAAAGTTATCGCATCCAAAGAAACCTCACTCCAAGGCAAAGTCATCTGGATCACGCCCAGTCAACAAGCATTTTGGAATGAACAAGGAAAAACTCGCCAAACGCTACTGGATAAAATGTTGACTCTACTCGAAGATGAAGGCTGGAAATACTCCATCGACGTAGGTTGGAGCAATTGGGATTTATTGATCTTTGGCAATCGCTGGTGGCATTTAAAAATAAAAACCGCTAACGAATTTCATGGCGGCCCTAAAGTTCTAACGCGCGTGATTTACCAACCCAAATTAACTGCCTTCAGCTTCATTATTCTTATTTTTATTTTAAGTCTTCTCCTGGTTCTGGTTGAAAAATCCGCTTACGTTTTTGCGGGCACTGCTCTCGTTATGGTTTTTCTTCTCTACCGCGGCCGTCGTTTCCAAAAAAGAATCGCTGCCCTTACCGAAGCCGCCGCTGAACAATGCCAATTTTTCTCTTTAAACAAAAAAACAATGAATCAGTGGTAAAAGCAGCCCTTTCCCTACAAAAAATCGGTTGATTTTTCCGTTTAGCTGAATAACTTTCCTCGATTTTATGGCTGCAAGAGATAAATTAACTGAGGCACTGACTTCTTACGAAAAACCAACGCTTCGTTTCGTAAACAATAAAGATGAGACCCTCACTTCCCTGGTTTTTGCAGATTTGCGTGAAACTTTGGAAATGCGCGAACAAATAGGTCTTGAAGTTAATGGAGTCAAATATTTATTTATTCTAGAAAAGGCAGCTAAAAAAATAAACGAATTAAAAAGCCAGAGAAAGTCTGAAGATGAAATTTATGAAGCAATTTTTGCTGATGCATCTTTACGAACCCCAATGCCTAAAGATTATGCCGATTTTGGTTATGTCAGCGCTGATAAACTCATCTACAGCGCCGGGAAATTTGACCCTTCAAAATCTGTGGATAAATTTCGTGTCGAATTAAAAGTAGGCCCTAACGATCCCGCTTTTAAAGATAAAGAGTTTATTGAAGTCGAAATTGAAACGGGGCAAGGTTTACAAAAAGTGAGGCTTAATCGCTTAACAAATTCCCTTACAAAAGGAGAAGGTTATTTTTATTCCGAGGAACTCCTTTTAGTTCCCAATAAAAGAGTTGATACCAATCCTAAAACCCATCAAACGATTGTGGCTGGAGTCGGCGATAGAGCAGAAGTCTCTTACCGAGGAAAAAACGGAGAAACTTATACCGCCGCCGCTGAAGTGCCGATCAAAAAAGTGTTACCGCTTCAATTTGTTATTTTATTGGATCACGACGGAAAGCCGATGGGCACCGAGAAAGATGTCAAAAAACAGATCGCTTTTGCGCAAGACGGCCTGAATCAGACTCACACTCAAATGAAAAACGTGGGTGACGTAAAGTATTTTCAAGTGCCTGATTCCATCGATCTTAAAGATGGACTGGATGAAGCAGAAATGGATTCAATTGTGCGACTTACCAGCCACTATGCTCCTCAACCCGGAATCATGGTCATCATAGCTAAAGATATTGGGTTAGCACAGGGAAGAACACCGCGCGATGGAAGATCTTTTGCCAAAACCGAAGAGCCAGGTTCACCGGCCGCCCATGCCGTTATCATTCGACCCGATTCCACTCCTTTTACGTTGGCCCATGAGTTGGGGCACGTTATTTTTAAGAATGGCGAACATCATGACTTTCCTTTGCATCTTATGACTCAGGTTGTGATAAAGGGCGATAAAAATGACATATTTCATACCGCACAATATCTTAGCCGTGAAGATATCGATAATTTTCAAAAGTCTGACGTTTTGGTCGATCCTCCTCCACCAGCCCCTTCAATCACAACAGGCTATCGAGGTGGTGTCAGCCTGAGTCCTTAAAGCTCGGCTTAAGATCCTCATACTGGTGCCCCCTCAATCACACTAATCATACCGATATAATTTTCGTGCCGTATTCGCGTCCATTCGCGCTCGCCCAATGACGAGTTCGTCCCGTGTGCGAATGTTTCGCGGGCAAAACTTAAGCCTTCGTTTGTTGTTAAATCGAAAGAAATGATATAATATTTTCTTGGTAAGCAAAGACCCTTGTAGGGCAACCCCGAATACTTTCGGGGTTGCTAACAAAATAAATAATTGGCAACCGAAGCAGTTGCCCTACAAATCCAAGAAAACATGAACCTCTTACGTCGCTGCGCGAATTATTTTCGTCCTCATTGGGCAGGCACTTGCATGGCTCTCTTTCTCATGTTGATCGCAAACGCGTTGAGCCTGCTACGCCCTTGGCCTCTAGCTTTATTGCTCGATCAAGTTCTCGGCACAAAATCCTCTGTCACCGTTTCTTCTTTCTTGACTCATTATATTACACAATTCGACACGCAACAAATTATTCTTTGGCTCGCTATTGCTGTCATCGCTTTGCAAGCCATTTGGGGATTTTTTCAATTTTTTCATACCTGGATTCTCGTAAAAATCGGTCTACGCGTTTTGCTAAAATTGCGTGCTGATCTTTACAGCGCACTACAGAACCTTTCCTTAAAATTTCATGACGCGCGACGCAGTGGCGATTCCACTTTTCGCGTCACTTACGACACGCAATCTATTCAAACGCTCTATAACCGCGGTTTTATTACTATCCTGAGCGCGGCGATTTCTTTAATTCTCATGTTCCTGATCATGTGGCGATGCTCCTGGAAACTGACGCTTGTTTCATTAGCCGTCACACCTCTCTTAATCTGGACTATTTATTATTTTGCTAATCGTATTCGTCAAGAATCTATCGACGTGCAACAAGGTGAAAGCAACGTGTTGGCTAAAGCGCAAGAAGGCCTAACGAGCGTGCGCATTGTTCAAGCGTTCGGTCGCCAACGCCATGAGGTTCGACAATTTATTCACGAATGTGAACAGAGTCTTTCCGCTAATTTGCGTCTCACTTTTACGAATGTGAGCTCTTCGTTTGTCGTCGGATTCATCACCGCTCTGGGCACCGCTTGTCTCTTTTATGTTGGCAGCCACCAAGTTTTATCAGGCGAAATTAGTATAGGCACTTTTGTGCTTTTCACTTCTTATCTGGTGATGCTTTATCAACCGCTCGAACAACTTTCTTACACCGGTTGGGCAGTGGCGGGAGCTACGGCCGGATTACAACGCGTTTTTGAAATTCTCGATATGCAAGATGATATTCCCGATGCACCACAAGCACGCCCTCTGCCTTCTATCAAAGGTCATATTAAAATGGAAAACGTCGCTTTTGGTTATGAGCCAAATCATCCCGTGCTTCAAAATGTTACTTTCAAAATCGAAGCAGGAAAAACAGTGGCTTTCGTCGGCGGCACAGGCGCCGGAAAATCAACTCTGCTTTCTCTCATACCCCGTTTTTATGAACCACAACAAGGCACGATTGAAATTGATGCTCATAATATTCGGGATGTTACCAAACGCTCTCTCCGCGCACAAATCAGCCTTGTTCTGCAAGACACACTTCTCTTAAGCACCACAGTTCGCGAAAATATCGCCTACGGAAAATTGCGTGCGACCCAGGAACAGATCATCGAAGCCGCTCAAGCCGCTCAAGCTCACGACTTTATCATGTCTCTCCCCCAAGGCTATGATACCCCTGTTGGAGAGCGTGGCGTGCGGCTTTCCGGCGGGCAACGTCAACGCATCGGGATCGCACGCGCCTTCTTAAAAGATGCTCCGATTCTTTTATTGGATGAGCCTACCAGCGCTTTGGACGCCAAAACCGAATCAGAAATCATGGATGCTTTAACTCGTCTCATGCAAGGTCGCACCACTTTAATCGTCACCCATCGCTTAGCGACTATCCATCAAGTCGATCATATTTATGTTTTAGAAAAAGGCCAAATCGTAGAAAGTGGCAACGGACCTGAACTACTAGCTAAAAATGGAGTTTATTCGTCGTTGTGGCGAAGTTTAAAAAATTAAGGCCGCATCCCTAAATTTTGATAAACAACGTTTTGTTGATCGGTAGTAAAACGTTTGGACGCTCCTATGCTATTTGTTTCACTCGTTTCGTCTTTCATTAAGTTTCTAGTAATTTTATCTTGTGAAACATCAGTTGCGTAATCTTCACCAAAGTGTTTGTTATTGGTAAGCAGGTGACCTAATTCATGAGCCAAAGTAAATTCTTTTTTAAAATTAGCGTTAATAAAAGAATTATTAATATAACGAACAGATCCCGATAAACTTGGATCTTCAGCTATACTTTCTTCTATGAATTGCTTAGTAAGCGACACTCCACCACTTACACCATTTGTTGTATTCAAACCACCGGGATTAAGGCTATTAACATAAAAAACCTCCAAGTCATTTGGGTCACTCGTGCCTAAATCCGTCATAATCCTTGCCAGATCATTTTTATCACCTTTAAGGGAAAGACCTTGAGGGGGATCGACTATACGAGGTTCTCCTCCTTTTATTTTTAACTCAATACCTAGCTGAGCATATCTTTCCTGAGCTATAACAAAATCTTTTTCAACCTCTTCTACCCCAATAACGGGCTTTCCTCCCTCACTTTCAGGCTTATCTCTTAAAATAATAAAATCAATTTCTACAGTCTTTTTGATTGGCGCCTTGGCCTCTGCTGTTAACTCACCATCGTTATAATTTACTTTAACTTGACTACCTAAAGCCACTTTGTGAGTTTGATCATTTTTCTGATCATCTTTAATGCCATTTACTTTAAAATTATCGTCTACATCATCGCTTGTCAAAATTTGAGCCTTTGATTTAAAAACTCCTGGATTATTTTTATCTTCAATAAGCTCTATTTCTGTTGCGTCATCATCGTATTTATCATTTTCATTATCAGTCGATAATTTTACTGTAACGATTCCCTTTCCTTTTAAGGAAGGATCCGTTAATTGAACATAAAACTTATCGTTATCTTTCTCTGGATCTAAAACTGTTTTGAAAAACTTTTCACTGATAGCGCCCTCCATCTTAGCCACTTTTAGTTCAGTGGTTGGTTTTCCATCCGCCCCTAAAAACTTTAATTCGCCAGTAAGTGGTAAAGTGGAACCAACGTTTCGCTGCGGAACAATTTGATCCCAAACGCTACCCCTTAGTGTTTTTTCATGAGGTAAAATTGAGCGACTGAGCAAATTCCAAACTTCACTTTCTTGTCTAGCGACAGACATAACATGATCCAAGCGATTATTGGACAATAAATCAATGCTGTTTTTTACTTTTTACTCCGTGTTATCGGTGGTTATTACAAAAATCCCTTCTTCCGAAAATCGTCCAGATTGCCTGAACTGGAAGAGCTAATCATATCGATCATAAATTTCAATAAGCAGACCTCCCAAGCGTCATCTACGCCACTTAAAAGCGTGCTTAACGGATCATTCTTTTCTTCGACTTGCTCTTTTAATCGTCCGATTACTTTTTCAGCTGATTCTTGCACTTCGTAGAATTGCACCTCCGATTTACGAATGCGAAACCCATATTTCAAAAAAGCAATTTGTTTAGTATTTTTACTAATCCATCGAGCGTAATTTTCGCCCCATTCGCCAAATCCTTCGACAAAAAGCTCCGCCATATGTTGGGGCGTAATAATTTGAGGTTGTTCCGCAACAATTTTTCCTTCGCGGACCCGCGACTCGTTGACTAAATCCATCGGCTCAGTTACCAAATAATAATTCAGCACCGACGTGCCAAACGTTTCCAACCGTTTTTGCGGCGGTATAATCACACGCGTATTTTCGATTGCGTATTGAAAATCGTCTTCTGTCATGGAATACTATCTTTAATGCTATAACTTTGACCTATTCCTCATGAAAATTATTCAATCACAGGTCGCCTCTTTAAACCACACCTTCTAGCATTTTGCAAATCATTCCATGAAATCTTTAACTCATTTATTTTATCCCGCGCTATGGAAATCACTAGAACACTACTCTTTCAAAAAATTCGTCACTGATATTATAGCTGGATTAAGCGTTGGCATTATCGCTTTGCCATTAGCCATTGCCTTTGGCATTGCATCAGGCGTTAAACCGGAACAAGGGCTTTATACCGCTATTATTGCCGGATTTCTCATCTCATTTTTTGGCGGCTCACGTGTTCAAATTGGCGGACCTACTGGCGCCTTTGTAGTAATTGTTTATGGCATCATCCAAAAATATGGTTATGCCAACCTTGTCATCTGCACAATTATGGCCGGCATCATCTTAGTAGGCATGGGGTTGCTTAAAATGGGCACTCTCATCAAATATATTCCTCAACCCGTTACATCCGGTTTCACTAGTGGCATTGCTGTCATTATTGCTCTGGTTCAAGTGAAAGATTTTCTTGGACTAAAAATGGGAGCTATGCCTGCCGATTTTTTTGAAAAAATCCAAGCACTCTCAGAAAATATTTCTACCGCTCATCTTCCAACGATATGCGCAGGCATCTTGTCTCTTGCATTACTTTTTATCCTCCCCCGATTCGTTTCCTACAAAATTCCTGCTTCACTACTTATTATGATTTTAGGAACTTTTGCGGTGGTTTTTTTAAAAATTCCTTTAGAAACCATCGGCACGCGCTTCGGAGAAGTGCCCAACACCTTTCCACAATTTGCTATGCCAGACTTGTCGCTCAATCATTTGGCCAATCTTATTTCTCCAGCTTTTACCATCGCCATACTTGCAGCCATTGAATCCTTACTATCAGCAGTCGTAGCCGATGGCATCATTCAAGATCGTCATGATTCTAACACGGAACTCATCGCCCAAGGCATCGCTAACATCACCGTTCCGTTCTTTGGCGGCATTCCGGCCACAGGTGCCATTGCCCGAACCGTAGCAAACATTGAAAACAATGCTCAATCTCCCGTTGCGGGCATCATCCATGCTTTAACCCTGCTTCTCATCATGCTAATCGCTGCGCCTTTGGCAAAATTCGTGCCATTAGCAGTATTGAGCGCTATTCTTTTGCGCGTGGCTTACAACATGGGCGAATGGGAAGAATTCAAACGCCTACATCGTATTCCGAAAAGCGATGCTGCAGTTTTCCTCACCACGTTTATTCTGACGGTTATTTTTGACCTTACGATTGCCGTAGAAATCGGAATGATCCTGGCAGCGGTGCTTTTTATTAAAAAAGTTTCAGATAACACACAAATTGTTCACATTACTTCGGAAACCGAAGCCGAAGGTGCTCATCACTCCATTCATGGCAAAACCATTCCTGAAGGTGTAATGATTTATGATATCTACGGCACTTTTTTCTTTGGCGCCGCAGAAAAAATGGAGCACACGCTACAAACTTTAAATCAACTCCCCAAAGTATTAATTTTACGGATGCACCGTGTCACTGTGATGGACGCCACCGCTCTTTATGCCCTTGAAGTGCTCGTCGAAAAAATGAAAGCGCAACATAATCACGTCATCCTCAGTGCGCCTCACACGCAACCTTATTTCATGATGACCCAGGCAGGCTTCATCGAAAAATTGGGCCACGATTTCGTTGCTGCCGATCTAGACGATGCCTTAAAAAAAGCCGAGCAACTTTTAGTAAAACCCGCTTCAGAAATCTAATTTTTGAAAAATATTGACGCTATCCCCAAGCAACGTTACGTTAAAACTATGGCTAAGACATTGCTTGAATACGCCGGACAATTTAGTTCCGCAGGATTAAAATATGCTGTTCCTACCGTAGACCAAGTCATGGTAGAAGAAAGAGCATCTGCTTTGACAAAACGCAGCATTAAAACAACCGCAAAACTTTCTGGACTAAAAATGGCCGTTTCCATGATGGATCTCACCACCCTGGAAGGCAAAGACACCCCAGGCAAAGTGGCTTATCTTTGTCGCAAAGCCATGCAACCCGCCGACCCGCAATATGATGTGCCTTCCTGCGCTGCAGTTTGCGTTTATCCTAATTTAGTTCGTTACGCCAAACGTTTTCTTGGCAACTCGGGTGTACATGTCGCATCCGTTGCCACTTCATTTCCTAGCGGCCAAGTTCCACTCAAAATTAAACTAGATGATACCCGTCGCGCAAAAGAAGAAGGCGCAGACGAAATTGATATGGTCATTGATCGCGGCGCTTTCCTTGCAGGCGAACATCAAAAAGTTTTTGATGAAATTGCTGCGGTGAAAGAAGTTTGCGGTGAAACCCATTTAAAAGTCATTTTGGAAACCGGCGAACTTCTAACTTATGACAATGTACGACTCGCCAGTCAAATCGCGATTGAAGCTGGTGGCGATTTTATTAAAACTTCCACTGGCAAAGTGACACCTGCCGCGACACTTCCTGTCACCTTAGTCATGCTGGAAACCATTCGCGATTATTTTTATGCTACAGGTATTCGCATCGGCATGAAACCGGCTGGAGGCATTCGCAATGCAAAACAAGCTCTAGCTTACCTCGTAATGGTTCATGAAACTCTGGGCGACGATTGGTTAACCCCTGATCTCTTCCGTTTCGGCGCCAGCACATTATTAAATGATGTGCTTATGCAAATCGCCAAAGTGGTGGACGGCAACTACCAAAGCGCCGATTACTTCTCCTTGCCTTAATTTTAATGACGAAATAAAAAAATGAAAAACAGTAGACTCTCTAAAAAATCTTCTAACAACGGTTCACGCGCGTTAGCAACAACGATTGTGACCAATGGTCATCTTACCCATCGTGATGCTAAACCGGTGCCACCCAATCAACGTCAACTGCGATTTAACGCCAAATGGTCTTACGCGCCTGCGCCCGAGTCCAACGCTTTTATTCAGCTTCAAAAACGTTACGATCTTTTTATCAACGGAAAATTCGTTGCGCCTACTTCCAAAAAATATTTTGAATCCATCAATCCGGCTAATGAAAATAAATTGGCCGAAATTGCCGCTGCTAACGCCCACGACGTGAACCAAGCTGTCATAGCCGCGCGGCGCGCTTACGAAAAAGTTTGGAGCAAAATTTCTCCACGCGAACGCGCCAAATATCTTTACCGCATCGCTCGAATCGTTCAGGAAAAATCGCGCGAACTCGCCATTATGGAATCCATGGATGGCGGAAAAACTATCAAAGAAAGTCGCGATGTAGACATTCCCCTCGTCGCGGCACATTTCTTTTATTATGCTGGGTGGGCCGATAAATTAAATTACGCTTTCCCAGGTCGCACACCCCGTGCGATTGGCGTTGCGGGTCAAATTATTCCCTGGAACTTTCCACTGCTCATGGCAGCTTGGAAATTAGCGCCTGCTTTAGCTTGCGGAAACACCGTCGTCCTGAAACCTGCTGAAACCACTTCGATTACCGCGATGCATCTAGCGCAAATTCTGCAAGAAGCAGAATTACCGGAAGGCGTGGTCAACATCGTCACCGGCGCAGGCGAAACAGGGCGAGCAATCGTGGAACATCCCGATATCAACAAGCTAGCCTTCACCGGTTCAACCGAAGTCGGTAAACTCATTGCGAAACAAGTTGCGGGCACAAAGAAAAAATTAACCCTCGAGCTTGGTGGAAAAGCCGCGCATATCATTTTTGAAGATGCGCCGATCGATCAAGCTGTTGAAGGAATCATCGGCGGAATTTATTTTAATCAAGGCCATGTTTGTTGTGCTGGCTCTCGTTTGCTCGTGCAAGAAGGCGTTTACTCTACTGTAATCCGAAAATTACGCGATCGTATCGCCACATTGCGCGTGGGAGATCCCCTCGATAAAAATACCGATGTCGGCGCGATTAATTCCAAACCGCAACTGGAAAAAATTCGCGAGTTGGTGCAAAGCGGAGTGGAAGAAGGCGCAAAATTGGAGCAATCTTCTTGCCCCTTACCACGACGCGGCTATTTCTATCCCCCCACCTTTTTAACAGATGTGACCGCTTCTCATCGCATCGCACGCGAAGAAGTCTTCGGCCCCGTTCTCAGCGTCATGACCTTCCGCACTCCAGAGGAAGCCATCGAACGCGCTAACAATACTCCGTATGGTCTAAGCGCAGGCGTCTGGACCGATAAAGGCAGTAAAATATTTAAAATCGTAAACAAAATGCGCGCCGGTGTAGTCTGGGCAAACACTTATAATAAATTCGACCCTACCAGTCCATTTGGCGGTTATAAAGAATCCGGTTTCGGTCGTGAAGGCGGCCTACAAGGTTTATTACCCTACTTAACTTTAGATTAAAATTTATGGCAACTCTATTATCTTCACCCAAACGTCTCGACGTTCACAAAACTTATAAACTTTTTATCGGCGGCAAATATGTCCGCAGCGAAAGTGGTCACAGTATTCCCGCTCTTTCTGAAAAAGGTAAAGTGCTAGATAATGTCTGCCGCGCAACTCGCAAAGATTTTCGCGACGCCGTCGTAGCCGCGCGCTCTGCCTTTGGTGGGTGGGCAAAAAACAGCGCCTATTTACGCAGCCAAATTCTTTATCGCACAGCAGAAATGTTGCAAAATCGTCGCGAAGAATTAATTCAAGAATTGATTCGTTCCACAGGCGTAACACGAAGCCATGCGGAAAAAGAAGTCACACTGAGTATTGATCGCTTGGTCTACTTTGCAGGATGGGCTGATAAATACACACAAATCTTTGGCTCCGTAAATCCGGTAGCCTCTTCTCATTTTAATTTTTCCACCTTAGAACCCACTGGCATCGTAGCAACATTTTTGCCAGATTTACCCGCCCTATTGCCTGCTATTACGCTAATGGCCACCGCTATTCTTAGCGGCAACACAATCATTCTCATCGGCTCAGAGCGCTATCCTTTACCAATCGTTACCTTTGCTGAAATTATCAGCACCAGCGATATTCCAGGTGGTGTCGTCAATATTTTAACCGGCAAACGATCCGAACTGGTTTCTCACGCAGCCAGTCACATGGACGTCAACGCCATCGTTAATGTTTCTGGCGTTTCGGAACTACATAAAACTTTACATGAAGGCAGCGTATTTAATCTCAAACGCTATGCTCATCATGATCTTACCACAGAAAAATGGTATTCCGAAAAAGGCGAAAATCCTTATTGGATTTTAGACACCATTGAAGTCAAAACCGCCTGGCACCCGATTGGGGTTTAGCTTTTAAGCTAAATCATCAACGGCTTTTGGCCCGCTAATGACGCGAATGGACACTAAAATTTTTAAAAGTTAAATTTTATTTCCTTTTTTTTCGCGTAATTCGTGCGATTAGCGGATAATAAAATTAAGCCGCTTTAAGAAAATCTCTGCTAAATATTTTTAAATTCTTGTTCTAAAAAAGATTAGCCTTACCCAACTCCAAATTGCCGGTAAAATAAAAATGGGAATAATCGAGGCAATTAATTCAGTGGTTCCTAAATTAGGTCGATAAAAAACTCCTCCCAAGCTTGCAAAAATTATCGAAAGATAAAAAATAGAAAGAATCGCTAAGAAAACTTTTTCTATCCTCGAATCGCTATTCGAATAAAAGTTTAAAGGAATAATCAATCCAAAAAGCCAAGCTCCACTCACGATTAAAGTGTCTTTACTTAACCAAGCCCCAAATCCAATTAAAATAGGCCCTATTAAAAATCCCGTTCCTGTTAAAACTGCAATCCGTTTTTCTGAAATACTTAAAATTCTTCTGACGGAAGGGTCTTTTAATAAAATTAAATTACCCATACTTTCGGCAATATGCCTCCACAAAAAAAATAGCCAATAAAGTCCGATCAAAGATCCTGCAACAGTTAATGACCACCGATTCACTGATAAAATAGGCAATAATTTAATTAAAATAATCGGTAAAACAATAAACAACCAAGTTCGTTGTCCCTGACTAAATCGCTCTGCCCAAAAACTAATTTTAAGATGAATCCGGTAAAGCAAGGATTGAGCCCTCATTGCTTGCAAAAAGCCTTCGCGCGCACCGGTTCCGTATTGATTCTCGGGATCCAATCGCAACGTTTCCCCAAAATGCTCTTTAGCCTCTTGCACATCTCCCCGCTGCAAAGCAGCCCAACCAGCATTATGACGCGTCGGAATACGCTCGGGATCTTTGGCTAAAGCCTGGTCTATCACCAATTTTGCTTCTTCTTTTTTGCCTTGCATACGTAAGGCATGAATTAATTGACTAGAAGCCGAAGGACTGTTCGGATCCAACCTCAATGCCTCTCGCGCCGCTTTTTCGGCCTCTTTCCAATTCTCTGATGAAAGATAAGATGAAGCCAAAGCCACAAATGATAAACGATTATCAGGCTCCAACTCCACCGCACGTTGGGCGCTTTGCAATGATTCTTTTGACCTGCCTAAAACCGAAAAAATAAGTGCCGCCAGGGCGTGATGATAACTTTCATTCGGTTCAATCGCAATTGCGCGTTGAATCGTTTCCAATGCAATCTTTTCACGACCCTTTTGCATATATTGCGAAAATGCCAACTCATAAAGCATGGTCGCATCACGCGGAGAAACACTTAACGCCTCATGAAAATACTTCTCAGCTTCAGCATAGCGCTTTTGTTCATAAAAAACTCTAGCGCGTTGATAGCTGGGATTGGGATGTGACATGGAGAAAAAAATTAACTGATTATTTAAAGCGTTCCATTAAAAAATTTGCCAAATATTATTCCAATAATAAGTCCGCCCAAAACATAAATAAAAATTAGAATTCCAATCCCCATTATAAGTCTTGGCCAAAAAGTGAGACTCCAAAACCAGTTATGC
This sequence comes from Verrucomicrobiia bacterium, assembly GCA_019694135.1. Taxonomy (NCBI): domain Bacteria; kingdom Pseudomonadati; phylum Verrucomicrobiota; class Verrucomicrobiia; species Verrucomicrobiia bacterium. The sequence goes on from JAIBCM010000003.1 coordinate 316,144, forward strand.
CATTTAAAAAGTAATTGAAATAGGAAAAATCTCACTAAAAAAGAATGTTTCAAGCCTATTTTAGCTGAAATACTTTGAGGATTGAAACGCAAGGCGTCCAAAAAAGAATGTTTAGCTTCTGAAAACTTTTCATCACAAAGATTAAGTCGTCCTTTTTCCTCGAGCAAGCTAGCATCATTAGGATATCGACTTAACCAATGTTCCAATAATATTCTGGCTTCTGAATATTTTTTTTGCTTGCGCAACGCCCATATTAATCTGATAGCAGCGCCCAATGAATCGGCATTAAGGAAAAGCGCCTGTCGCGCTGCTTCTTCAGCCTTAGTCCAGTGTGAGGTCGCGAAGCAAACTGAAGCTAAAGCGAAAAATGCAAAACTAGATTGGGGATTAAGCTGGATAGCTATCTGAGCCTCTTTTTTAGCTTCATTACTCATTCGAATTTTAAGCCGAATGGAATGAAAATCGGTTTTAAAATGAAGACTTCTATAACGAGCCACCAGAATTAAAGCCGCCAAAGCGTGACTCTCAAAATCATTGGGTTCTAACTCTAATGCTTTTACAATTGCAGCAAAAGCTTCAGCGGTTTTTTCCGGTTGTTGCAAAAGACAATAAGCAAGATTGTGGTAAATTTTAGAATTATTAAAATCCTTTTCTAAAGCAAAACGCAAATATTTTTCAGCATCAGCATAACGTTTTTGATCAATTAAAACTAAACTTCGTTCAAATTCTTTTTGCGCTTCTAATTCCACAATTTACTTTTTGATGCCAAGAAAAGTCAGCACGTCGTCATAAAATCCGCTCTGATTCGAATAAAGCGCGTAATTTTTAGCGCTTTCAAACCAAGCTTTTGTCGAGGGTTTAATGGTTTTGACAGTCTCCAACAAATCTTTCGTGCTCAACGGCACCAAACGATTTTCTTTCATCGCGCGCGCTAAAGAGCGTTCAATTGCGACATCAAATACAGATTTCAAATCAGCTCCCGAAAAATCTTTCGTCTTTTTTGCGAGCGCTTTGGCATCCAAATCTTCAATCGGTTTTCCTTGGGCCAAGACCTCAATGATCGATTGGCGGGCGACTTCATCAGGCGGCGGTACAAATAAAATGCGATCGAAGCGACCCGGGCGACGAAACGCTGGATCAATATGCCAAGGTGCATTGGTCGCACCTAAAACGAGAACTCCTTCGTTGCTCGCTTGGCTTCCGTCCATTTCTGCTAGGAATTGGTTAATGAGGGTTTTGCCAGCGCTTCGTTTCAAATCGACTCGATCTGCTGCTAAAGCATCGACCTCATCAAAAAACAAAATCGTTGGCGCATGATCGCGTGCGAGTTCAAAGAGTTGATGCAAATTTTTTTCGCTATTGCCAATCCACATGTCCAAAATTTGATGAATCCCGATCGAAAGAAAATTAGCATGAATTTCACCAGCTGTGGCGCGACTAATCAAAGTCTTGCCACAACCCGGCGGTCCATAAAGCAAAACACCGCCTCCCGCCGTTTTGCCATAAGCTTTGAATAAGGCAGGATTTTTTAACGGATAAAGAATCTTCATCCGAATCTCTTCCTTTACCGTTTCCATGCCGCCCACATGAGAAAAATCAATTTTTGGTGTTTCCATTTCAGTAGGCAAATCGACTTCTTCTGTCTCGTCTTCTGCTGCAACCGATTGAGCAATTTTTGAGATAACTGGAGGAATCGCCTCTTCGTGAACCGACAAGGCCTTTTCCAATGCTTCATCCCGCAACTGGGCATTTAATTGACGGGCTTTTTTATAATATTCCCTGGCTACATCCTTTTGATTTTCCATCAAAAGCAATCGACTTAAAAAATGATGAAATTTCGCCTGGTTCGGATGCGACTGCACTAAAGATTCCATCCGAACAATTGCCTCCGAAATTTTGCCGCTCAAATGCATATAACGCGCTAATCCAAATTGTGCTTCCGCGCGATGAGAATCAAATTGCAAAAGCTTTTCAAAAGCTTGTTGAGCTTCGTCCAACTGCAGCTCTTCCAGTGCCGCCTCTCCTAAAACCAAAAGCAAAGGCGCATTATCTGGAGAAACCGACAATGCCTGTTTTAAATTTTCAATCCTATCCATGCCACTCAACACCTTAGCCCACTTTAATTCATAAAACAAATGGATTTAGAAATCTCAATTATTTACCACTCACTACTCCACCACCCATTTTTTCCCATGGGACAAAATTTGATGTCCCTCTTCCTTCAACTTCTTTTTCAAAAAAGGAATGCCACCTGGAAACTTTTCATTTAAAAACCTGCCCGTCTTCAAGGTGCGCCAATAAGGTGTAACCGACTGCCTTCCCTCATCCATGGCCTCTTTCGCCGCATGAGCTGCAATCCAAGCAAAAATGCCCGTTGTCACCGGACAACAAAGCGCGACACGATGTTGCTTTGCTAATTTCTGACGAATTTCATTAATGGTAATGAGCTTACCCTTAGGAACTCGCCTCATCACCGCATCCACTTCTTTAGGAGAAGGCACCACCATCCTGCCTTTTCCCCATCGTTTCTCTAGCTTTTGGGTTAAAGTAATAATTTTAGGGAGTTGCTTATTGCCCGTTAATTTTTCCTGCCAAGATTTTCGTTGATTTTTTCGCATAAGATTGAAATTAATTTTTAATTCTTTAGCATCTCGCAAGCTCTAACCCAGTAAAAAATTATGCTCCAAGAAATTGATAATTTGCAACAAACGGCCAGTGAAACCATTCAAAAAGCCAAAACTTCAGCCGACTTAGAAAATGCTCGTTTGACTTACTTATCTAAGAAAGGCGCTTTGCCTCAACTTTTAGAAAAACTAAAAACCGTTCCTGCCGATCAAAAACCTCTCATTGGCAAAAAACTCAACGAAGTCAAAACTCAACTCGAAACCCTATTTGCCAATCGCAAAGAAGAAATGGAATCCCAGACCAACCTGGGCGAACAAGACCTTACCTTACCCGGTCGCCCTTATCCCATGGGAAAACTTCATCCACTCACTCAAATTACCGATCAAGTTATCGCCATCTTTCGTCGCATGGGTTTTGCCCTTGCAGAAGGTCCCGATATCGAAACCGAATTTAACAATTTTGACGCTTTAAACACGCCTGCTGATCATCCCGCTCGTAATGAAAAAGACACCTTTTATATTAACCAACCGCCTCATCCTAAAGAAGGTCGTTATCTTCTTCGCACCCAAACTTCGCCCGTGCAAATTCGTGTCATGCAAAACCAAAAACCACCCCTGCGCATCATCTGCCCAGGCCGCTGCTATCGTCGCGACGAAATTGATGCCACGCACTCCACCAGCTTTCATCAAATTGAAGGTCTCGTCGTTAATGAAAATATATCTCTAGCAGACCTCAAAGGCACTTTAGAATTTTTCTTCAAAGAACTGCTCGGTCCCGAAACACGCATGCGACTTCGCCCACACTTTTTCCCTTTCACTGAACCCAGTTTTGAAGTCGATCTCAACCATCCCACACTCAATCCCAAAGGCAAAAAATGGCTAGAAATTGCCGGCTGCGGCATGGTCGATCCTAACGTCTTCCAATCCGTAGGCTACGATTCCGAACGCTACACCGGCTTTGCCTTTGGCATGGGCATCGAACGCATCGCTATGATCCTTCAAGGCGTCCCCGACCTACGACTCTACGAACAAAACGATTTGCGATTTTTGAATCAGTTTTGAAAAAATATTTCACAAGGCAGACTAAAATTAGTCTATTAAAATTTTAAAAATAAATGACCATAATTTGCATTTATGAATGATATACTAGTGTATTGCCTAACAAAAATTTTCTTGCTACCTTTTTATTATGGATCGGATTGTTATTGAACCAGATATTTGTAACGGCCAACCAACTATTCGTGGCACGCGCATTACCGTCCAAACTGTGCTAGGATTTTTGGCCTCGGGTGATTCGATTGAAGATGTTCTCGAAGAATATCCTTCTTTGACCAAAGAGGATGTTTTAGCTTGTATCGCACTTTCCTCAGATTTAATGAAACACCATTTTTCTTTACAGGAGGTCAATTGAAGGGAATTCTTCTTGATGAAAATATTCCTAAACAAATTACCTTTACTCCGACTCTACCCGTTTTTCACTCAACAGACTTGGGAGCTAGTCTATCAGACACAGTAATTTGGCAGCACGCCAAACATCATCAACTGGTCATTGTATCCAAAGACACTGATTTTTCTAATCGAATGATATTCTCCTTTCCTCCACCTTGGGTTGTTCACTTGCGCTTTAATAATATGAGAAAAAAAGAGTTTCATTCACTTCTTGCACGGCTATGGCCTCATATTGAAGCTCTCCTTCCCGACCACAAATTAATCAATGTTTTTGCTGACAAAATTGAAGCGATTAAGGATTAATAAGCCTCATAAATGACCCTCGAACTCATTAACACTGGTTCCGAACTGCTTTTGGGACAAATACTGAATACCCACCTACCCTACCTGGCGCAAAAATTGGCGGAATTGGGATTGTCGATTCAGCGGCAAACGACTGTGCCAGATGGGCGGCCGATTCGAGAGGCGATTGAAGAAAGTTTGGCGCGAGCAGAAATTATTTTGATTACAGGCGGTTTGGGGCCGACTTCAGATGATTTGACGCGGGATATTGTGGCAGAAATTGTTGGTCAAAAATTACTCATGCATCAACCCACGTTGGATGCGATTAAAAAACGTTATTCTGAACGAAAATTACCCTTACCCGATCTGGTCAAAACTCAGGCACGCGTGCCAGAAAAAGCGGAAGTATTTCCGAATGAAACGGGAACCGCGCCCGGTTTTTATTTACATTATCAAGAGAAACATCTTTTTATTTTGCCCGGCCCACCTTCTGAACTAAAGCCCATGTTTGAAAATTATGCGATTCCTCGATTAAAAAATCTCACTCCCCATGTTAGCAAACGTGAATGCGTCATTTTTCGAACCTTGGGCCTGAGCGAATCAGCTGTGCAGTTGCGTTTGGAAAATAAAATTCGCAAAATTGATCCCACCATCGAAATTGGCTATTGTGCGCGCCCTGGCGAAGTTGATTTTAGGTTAATTGGTGAGCCCAATTCCGAAACTTTCATACGAGCGAAAGCAGCTGCCCAAACAGAACTCGCCGATCACATTTATGCTTATAATCAAGAAAGTTTAGAGCAAGTTGTCATCACCCTTGCCACTCAGAAAAAAAAGCGAATTGCGGTAGCCGAATCGTGCACCGGCGGCTTAATCGCTCACCGATTGACTAATGTGCCAGGAAGTTCTGCATGTTTTTTAGGAGGTTGCGTGGTTTACGCGAACGAAGAAAAAGAACGTCAACTTAATGTGCCTAAAGAAATTTTAGAAAAATTTGGCGCTGTTAGCCCAGAAACGGCTGAAATTATGGCTGCCAACCTTTTGCAAATGACTCAAGCCGATTTTGTAGTCGTCACCACGGGCATCGCGGGCCCTACTGGAGGTAGCCCGGAAAAACCCGTTGGTCTTTGCTATTTTGGCTATCAATCCCGGACGGAAAAAAAGATTTTGAAAAAACTATTGGCCACCGAACGAGAAACCTTTAAATATATGGCATCCCAACAAGCGTTGGAGTTGTTGAGAAAAGGGTTAATGCAATTATAATAAGAAAGAAATTTTATGGCCAAAGCATCCGAAAAAAATGGCGCGAGCGAAAATAAAGTAATAGCCGCGCGCGATAAAAATCTTGATTTAGCACTTCAAGCCATTGCCAAACAATTTGGCGAAGGCTCCATCATGGTTTTAGGCGATACCGATACACGCATGAAAGTCGATACGATTCCAACCGGCTGCATCGTGATTGATAAAGCCTTAGGCGTGGGTGGATTGCCTCGCGGACGCATCATTGAAATTTATGGTCCTGAATCTTCCGGTAAAACCACGTTAACCCTCACCGTCGTTGCGGAAGCTCAAAAGGCTGGTGGCATTGCTGCTTTTATTGATGCGGAACACGCACTTGACACAGCGTATGCGCGAAGACTCGGAGTCAAAACCGATGAACTTCTTATTTCACAACCTGATTCGGGTGAGGAAGCGCTTACCATTGCAGAAACTTTATTAAAATCGAATGCGCTGGATGTTCTCGTGATCGATTCTGTAGCGGCGCTCGTGCCTAAATCAGAATTGGAAGGCTCCATTGGCGACGCGCAAATGGGCGCGCAAGCACGACTCATGAGTCAAGCCATGCGGAAATTAACTTCCGTAATTGCCAAAGCTAAAACCATCTGCATTTTTACCAATCAAATTCGCGATAAAATTGGCGTTATGTTTGGCAGCCCCGAAACAACGACTGGCGGTAAAGCATTAAAGTTTTATGCTTCGATGCGCCTGGACATTCGTCGCATTGGCCAAATTAAAGCCAATGACGGCTCCGTAGTTGGAAATCGTACCAAACTGAAAGTGGTCAAAAACAAAGTGGCCCCTCCTTTCACCGAAGCAGAATTCGATATTCTTTACAACGAAGGCATTTCTCGTGAAGGCGCACTCATTGATTATGCAATTGAAAAAGGTGTTATCGAAAAGCGCGGAGCATGGCTCTCCTATGGTGGCGAACAACTCGCTCAAGGTCGCGAAGCAGCGCGTGAAGAATTAAAAGGCAAACCTGAATTGCGCGATAAAATTTATCAAGAAGTCATGACCCAAAACAATGGCAAGAAAGCTTAAGTCATAGGGTTATTTGGTTGATTGTGTTTTTTCTTAAAAGAGCAAATCCGTCGTTTAACGACATTTTCCTTTCGTGTTTAAAACTATTTCATTAAGAAAATAGGGCAAAAATTGGATCTCCGGGTCAACTCCCCCCACCGATCTCGACCTAAACCTTCATTAAATCTTTTTCTTTCACTTCCAGTTGCTGATCCAACTTTGCAATGTATTGATCGGTCAATTTTTGTATTTCTTTTTCGCCTTGCTCCAGGTCGTCCTCGGAAATTTTTCCGTCCTTTTGCAATTTTTTTAAGGCGTCCAATCCCTCACGACGCTCATGACGAATCGCCACGCGCTGTTCTTCAGTCATTTTGCGAACTGCTTTCACTAACTCCTCACGTCGTTGCTGGGAAAGTTCAGGAAAAGGAATACGAATAATTTTACCATCGACTTGTGGAGTGATTCCTAAAGAAGAAGTTTCCAATGCCTTGCGAATCGGTTCTACTGTAGCAGCGTCCCACGGTTGAATCATCAATAAACGAGGTTCCGGAGTCGTTAACCCCGCTAACTCTCGCATCTTCAAAACAGTGCCCGGATAAGCTTCCACCGCTAAATTTTCCACTAGCGAAGGCGATGCTTTGCCCGTTCTTACTGTCGCAAGTTCTTGATGCAAAAAATTGACGGTCTTTTCCATCTGCTCTTCTGTTTGCAACAACACGTCGTCGACACTCATAATTAACCTCGAACTGATCGTCTGGCCTTTTGTTGAGCACGCGTGCGTTTGGAACGCAATTTGGTCTTATGCCGACGCAACTGAACCTCAAGCTTATCCACAACCAGATCAATCGCGCTATAAAGATCGTGACTATGCACTTCTGCATGCAAATCATTTCCTGGAACACCCACATGCACTTTGACCTGATACTGTTTGGCACCATGATTTTCGTCATGATACAAAACCACATGCGCGCCTAGAGCTTTTTCATCAAAACGATCCAAGCTTGCAATTTTTTCTTCTACATAATCGCGAATCGCACCCGTTAAGGTAATGTGTCGCACTGAATAATGAATTTTCATCGTTTTACTCCTGATTTTTATTCGCCCACCAATGTTCCAACCGACTCTCCCAAAAGAGCACGACGAATATTGCCAGACTTAAACATATCAAAAATGACAATAGGAATTTTATTGTCCATACACAAAGAAAAAGCAGCGGAATCCATCACTTTTAATCGCCGCTGCAAGGCTTCTTGATAACTAATATAACTAAAATGTTTTGCTTTAGGAAATTTTTTAGGATCTTTATCATAAACCCCGTTAACCTTTGTAGCTTTCAATAAAACATCGGCACCAATCTCAGAAGCGCGTAAAGCTGCAGTCGTATCAGTAGTAAAATAAGGATTGCCTGTGCCTGCAACAAAAATCACGACCCTACCTTTTTCCAAGTGACGCATCGCGCGACGCCGAATAAATGGCTCTGCCACATTTTTCATATCAATCGATGACATCACACGGGTTTGCACATTTTGCTTTTCCAAAGCGTCTTGCAAGGCCAAACCATTAATGACTGTTGCCAGCATGCCCATATAATCGCCCGCCACACGATCCATTCCAGCCTGTTCAGCCAATTGACCGCGCCAAATATTACCACCCCCAACCACAATAGCCATTTGCACTCCAACCTGACGCGCTTGTTTAATTTCCGCCGCCAACGCTTTGACAATGTCAGGGCAAATCGCCTCCACATCACTTTGAAGAGCTTCTCCGCTTAATTTCAATACCACGCGATGAATTTTTTTTACTCTCTTCCCCTTAACAGATGATTTCCTTGAATTCACGGGCGGCTATTCTGCAAGTTCTTTTGCAAGAAGGCAACGGGAAAAACTTTCTTTTCTTAAAATTCCACTTACCTTTAAGCCGATTTATGAAAATTTTTAGCGACTACCATACCCATCCTCAAGCCCATCAACTCCAACCTTATACTGAGGCTTTACTCCAACCTTGGGCAGAAACATGCCGAAAAAAAGGCATTACGGATATCGCATTTACGGATCACGATCGCTATCATCAAGCCGTAGATTTTAACGTTATCGAAACGGTTCGAGAAAAAAATCCTGATCTCAAAATCCGAGCTGGAATTGAATTAGACAACGACCCTGTCAACTCCGCAGCCGGAAGAAAATGGGTTGAAAAAAATTGGGATCGCTTAGATTTTGTTTTAGGTTCGGTTCATTTTCTTGATAACTGGGCTTTTGATCATGCTGGTCAGGAAAAAGAGTTTCAACGACGCAACATCGATGAAGTCTACGCTTACTATATTAAAAATTTGGATCACTTAATTAGTCAAGGCCACATCGATTGTCTAGCTCACCTTGACCTCATTAAAATCTTTAAGTTTTTCCCTACACAACCGTTCGATCAACTTTTTCGCCCGATTTTAGAACAAATAAAAAAAGCAAATTTAGCCATGGAAGTCAGCACGGCAGGCTGGCGAAAGCCGGTGAATATACCATATCCCGATCAAACCATTATTCGACTAGCACTTGAATTAAAAATTCCTTTCACCCTAGCTTCCGATGCCCATTCCCATTTTCAAATTGCGGAACATTACGATCGACTTGCTCAACTATTGACCGAACTGGGCATTCAAGAAATTGCCATTTACGAAAAACATCAACGTCAACTTATCACTCTATAATCTATGAAATCTGCTGTTCTCGAAGGCGTCAACCAACCTTTTCACATAAAATCTGTCGCTGAACCTCAACTACAATCCAACGAAACGCTCGTTCAACTCAAAACCGCTGCTCTTAATCATCGCGATCTTTGGATTCAAAAAGGTCAATATGCCAACTTGAAATTTCCAATTATTTTAGGATCCGATGGCGCTGGAATCGTCAAAGAATGTCGCACGGAAAACGCTTCATTATGGCTCAACCAAGAAGTCATTATTTGTCCCAGCCTGAACTGGGGAAAACATCCTCAAGCCCAATCCAGTATTTTTGAAATTCTTGGTTTGCCACGTAATGGCACATTTGCCGAATGGCTCACGATTCCTACAGACAATCTTTTCCTTAAACCACCCCATCTTTCTTGGGAAGAGGCTGCTGCTTTACCCTTAGCCGGTCTGACCGCTTATCGCGCTCTTTTTTCCCGTGCGCGTCTTCAATCACAGGAAAATATCTTAATCACCGGTGTCGGAGGTGGAGTTGCGTTATTTGCGCTTCAATTTGCTTTAGCAACCCATGCCAATGTCTATGTCACATCAGGGTCCGATCAAAAAATCCAGCGCGCCCTTCAACTCGGCGCAACACATGGTGTGAATTACCATCACGACAACTGGCATGAACAACTCCAACAAGAAATGGCGCGAGGCTTCGATGTTATTTTAGACAGCACAGGTGGCGCTTCATTTCTTCATTTAATCGATCTCCTTCGCCCGGGAGGACGACTTGTTTTCATGGGCGCCACTCAAGGCAACCCTCTCGAACTTCCTATGCGAAAAATTTTCTGGAAACAGCTATCTCTTTTCGGAACAACCATGGGCAACTTAGAAGAATTTGGCGAAATGCTCCATTTCGTAGCGGCACACCAAATCAAACCCATTCTTGACAGCACACATTCGTTAGATGAAATTAATAATGCCTTTCAACGAATGGAACGCAGTGAACAATTTGGAAAAATCGTTCTAAAAACAAATAAGTAGTTCAATGATATCAGCGACGCTTCTTTTTAACTTCTTCCACCGTTTGTTGTATTGATTCCTCTATAATAGTAGAACTAATGACATCCAAATCACGCTTCTTTTTCGAAGCGCCTGTAGTCAGCCAACTTTCAATGCGACGCTGAATACCGTCCTTATCCTGAGCAATTTTAGGGCGATAAATAAAAAGATAACGTTCTTCATAGCGTTCAGGTCGAGGTGCATTCCATTCAGGCAAATTCATAATCGTATGACGAACAATATTTTGTCCTGTTAATGCAACCATTTCTTTAGGCGCAAGACCTGCTCGAACAAAATCACGATAATTAGCAATTTTTAAAATATGCTGACTTGGCTGAGCTTTTGGCAAAATCTTCTCCAACTCTTCACATCCTAAAAAATCTTCTTTTTTAAGAGATTGAATCAATTTTGTTTTTGAAATAAAAAACCAATCTTTTCCTGTTGCTTCGACTTGCTGATTCCAACCGCAGAATTGTTCCGTAGCGCGCCATTCAACACGAGCTGGATCCCAATTTCCATCAGGAATCCAACCCCATCTTTCACCAATTCGCCGCCACCCTCCATACTCATAGCAAATATCAGCAAAAGGTTCTCGCCCTCGCCACAACCATCCCCAATCCGTATAAACCCATTGTCCTTGCTGATAAGGAACCCAGCTCTCTTCTTGATTTGACTTCGGGAAGTAAATCCAACCAATGGTTTCAACTTTTTCCCATTCCCCGTAAGGCGCTAAAATTTCTAAAAACTGATCAAAATCAATAACACCTCGTTCGGTATAAGGTTCCATAGCGCCTTGCGCTAAAAAACAAAATCCCAATATCACCCCACAAAAAAACGATCTCATTCGCTTTTTAAAATTCTATGAATACCCATTTTAAAATCTTCTGCTTCCAACCCCAATTCGTTCATCGCTTTCTCCGTATTACCCACGTTATCTTCCTCCAACATCTTCACTGCATCCACACTAATTGGCGATTTGGGCAAAATTTTTTCTGCAATGCCTGCCACGAAATAAGCCAATTCAAAAGGAGTCGCAACAATGAGCGGTTTCGAACACGTTATCCATTTCCACGGAATCAACACAGGATATAAACCGGGAAACGATTTTACCCAGGTTGGTTTGAGGCCTTTCGCCAAAGCTATTTCTATCAACAAATCTTTAAAAGCAATGGCCGTCGGACCACAAAGATCATAAACTTTTCCTATTGCGAATTCCCTTGTCAAAGCTCTCACAAAACAATGGGCCACGTTTTCAACCGCAATCGGTTGAAATAAATTTTTCCCTTCACCAAAACATGGCACACATCCCAACTGCAAAACATTCATCGGAAAACTCATCATTCGAACGAATATCTTAATGAATTCACTTTCCGATCCATAAATTAAAGAAGGACGAAAAATCGTCCAATCTAAACCGCTGGCACGCACCACTTCTTCCCCTGCCCATTTCGTCTGATGATAACAAGAAGCCGCATGCGGTCGTGTGCCCAAAGCGCTCATATGAATCAGGCGTTTCACACCAGAAGCTTGCATCGCTTTTACGACTTCACGTGTGGCTTCCACATGAGCAGTTCGAAAACGATTTTTCTTACTAGGCGCAATAATGCCGATCAAATGAATCACGGCTCTGATATCTTTCATGGCAGGCAACAAAGCATCTTTTTCCGACACATTCGCTTCAAAACAATCTACATCACGAAATTCAGGAAGTTTCTGCAACCTTTTTGCATTTCTCGAGACGACTCGGACGGAATGACCATGCTTTAACAGCTCCCTCACAACAAAACGCCCAACAAAACCGCTACCGCCTGTTATTAAGATCATAGACATTTTTAATTTAAACTTATTTTGCCAATTCTGCGCACTTTTTCAAATCCAGCTTCCCACTACCCAAAACTGGAATCGCTTCAACACGTTTCACCACTTTAGGAATCCATAAATTAGGCAAACCTTTTTCATGCATTTTTTTGATCAAATCCGCACCGGACAAATCCAATACACTCAACACCACCAACTCCTCACCTTTTTCCGCATGAGGTCTACCCACGACTGTAAAAATCGGGTGATCATGCTCCTTAGCGTGATAACACTCATTCAAATGTTGTTCTACCACTCCATGGGGAACCATTTCACCACCAATTTTAGAAAAGCGCGACAATCGACCTTCAATATAAAGAAAACCGTCTTCATCCATTCTCCCCAAATCTCCTGTTTTTAGCCATCCTTCTTGTAACACTTCATTCGTTCGCTTGGGATCATTCAAGTAACCCTTGAAAATATTAACCCCCTTAAACCAAATCATGCCCTTCTCAAATAAAGACATCGGCGCGTCCGTTTCAGGATGTCGAATCCGCACAGCGACACCTCCTACCATGGGTCCAACACTACCACGACGATTGCGAGTCTGCCCTAGAAACTGTTCCTTCCACATTTCCGACTCCACAAAATTCGTGCTAATGACCGGCGAAGTTTCCGTCAACCCGTAACCCTCTCGAACCGGCACATGAAACCGCTCTTCAAACTGTTCCGCTAACTCTACAGGCAATTTTTCAGCTCCCGTCAAAACAACTTTTACCGTTTTAAGCTGTTCTGGCTTTACCCGACGTAAATAACTTCTCAAAAAAGTTGGCGTGCTAATCGCCAATGTCACGCCATAATGCTCAATCACTTGGCCTAATTTCACCACCTCCAAAGGACTCACATATGTCACGACCTCTGGTCCAAAACAAAGTGGATACCAAAGTGTCACAGTAAATCCAAAAGAATGAAAAATAGGTAAACACCCGAGGAGTTTACTTTCTGACGTTAATTCCAAAATTTCTCCGACCTGCAACGCATTTCCCAATAAATTACGATGCGTCAATATCACCCCTTTCGGCTCACCCGAACTACCGCTCGTAAACAACAAAGCCGCCTCCCGATCTCCGCCCTCCGTAGGAAGTTTAAAAAATTTCATGACCCCCTTCCACCCCAAGCTCATGATAACCATCCAACGCCACAACACTCTCCCTCTTCCAATCTCTTTCAATACCGTCGACAAATCCCAACGTTGCACCGGCCAAGGAAAATCTTTCATCTTCTCCACCAATGCCTCAACTGTAAAAACGGAATTTAAATTCGCAATACGCATGGCCATTTCATTACTCGCCATACCCGCAGTAAAATTTAAATTTACTGGCACTTTACCTGCTAAAACAGTCGCCAAATTAATCAGCACAGCCCCCAAACCAGGCGGCAATACAATTCCAACTCTCGGTCCTGAAACATGACAGCGAATCCAACTCGCTAACGCCAAAGCCGATGCCAACAACAAACCGCCATTCAATTGACGACCTTGTTGAAAAGCATCAGTCACAACCGGCTTAAACTGTTTTCTTTTCAAACCGCGCACACACGCTTGTGCTAACGACTGCTGCAACACCTCACGATTCTCGTAAGCTTTCGCGCCTAATTCATAAAGCGCCTCTCGAACCTTCGCCACCGAAAAAATTTCTGCTGCAATCGCCTCTCCCATCTCTATTTCCTGTTCGGCAATCCAGACTGGAATCACCGAACATTTTGCTCGTTTTACCAATGGCTCTAGCCCTTCATGCAATCGCAATAAACCACTCCAATCAGTTAAAGCACCTTGAGGCGGCAAAGAAAGACTGCCTTGATCCAAATATTGAACAGCCTCTTCAAATCCCTTTTCACCAGTCGCAAACGTTTTTAATTTTTTCCTCCAAATCTCCGCCGTTAAAACAACCGTGCTTTCCGATAAAAAAGCGCGAATAGGCAATTTAAACGTTTGATGCAACCATAGTAAACGATCCGCTGTTACATGATTAGTAACAAAAATACAAGGAGCAGGAGATGATGAATCTTTCATTAACTCAAAACAACTTCGTCAGACAATTCGCAACAACAAAAAAACTCCAACTCCAAGACCACCCAAACTCAAAATCATCATCGGCACTTGAGGCATGGGTTTGCGAGTGCGTTGCCAAACATGAAAAAAACGGGAAAACAAAAGTAAACTAATAAAACAACCAATCCCAGTTGCCACAATCGCATTGCGACTCATCCAATAAAAACTAAAAAACAATATGAAACCACTAATTAAACCAGCAATCAAAGAAGCTTGCGATTTTACTTTGAGATAACCGTAAAGCCCTCCCAACGCGGTTAATATGCCAAAAATTAAAAAATAGTTTGCCGCAAAATTTTGCATACTCATGTCAACAGCTTAAATAGAAAATTCTTTAGGAAAAGTCTGAATTCATGAATTATTTCATTTTATTCTCTTAAATAATTCCAAAGTTTTAACCCGTTCCGCTGCATGGTCTACTAATGGAGCAGGATAATCTTTGATATTCTTTCCAGAAGCATGAATCTCTTCCGCAGATAACGAACCCAACTCTGGCACAAACTTCTTAATAAACTCTCCCTGCGGATCAAATTTTTGACTTTGGCTAATAGGAGAAAAAATGCGGAAATAAGGAGCAGCATCCGTTCCCGTGCTGGCGCTCCATTGCCAACCTCCATTATTAGCCGCCAACTCGCCGTCCATTAATTTTTTTAAAAAATATTTTTCGCCCCACTGCCAAGAAATATGCAAATCTTTAGTCAAAAACATCGCCACAATCATCCGCAAACGATTATGCATCCAACCCGTTGTATTAAGTTGTCGCATGGCCGCATCCACAATCGGATAACCCGTTTTACCATCGCACCACGCTTGAAAATGTTCCTGATTTTCAGACCATTTTAACTGATCATATTCCGATCGAAATGCGCCTTTGACCACATGAGGAAAATAATAAAGCACATGCACATAAAATTCACGCCAAATCAACTCCTTCAAAAAAACATCCATATTTCGACGCGCTGCGGAACCCACTTTTTTTTGCTCGTTCACCACTGACTCATAAACAGTCCTTGCGCTGATTGTGCCAAATCGTAAATGAGGCGAAAGATGAGATGTTGCATTTAAAGCGGGAAAATCTCTTTTTTCACTATAATGCGAAGCCCTTTTATCTAAAAATTGTCGCAACACTTCATGTGCTTCGCGCTCGCCCGATTTCGCAATCGCATAATCCAAAGAAAAATTAAGCTCTTTCAGCAAAGGCAAAGGCTGTGAAAAAAAAGATTTCAAACCCTCTCCTTGCCCCTGAAATCTGGCCCACACCTTAGGTCGAGGCAACGTTAACCATTTTTTAGAAAAAGGCGTAAAAACCGTATAAGGCTTATTTTGCTCGGTTTTCAAAGCGCCCGGTTCCTGCATTAAAAAATCAGGAAAAGTTTTTGTTTCAACTCCTTGCTCGTGACATGCCCGTTCAATTGCCGCATCCCGCGGCAAAGTATAAGGATCATATTTACGATTCCAATAAATCGCCGATGCTCCCACTTCCTTGGCTAACTTCACTAATTCCGTTAAAGAATCTCCTTTTCTCACAATCAAACGGGATCCCACCGCCTCTAAATTTTTTTGCAAAGAAACCAAAGCATCAAGCATAAATTGCACACTCGCTGCCCCAAATTCATCACGAGCTAAAACCTGTCGATCTAAACAAAAAACAGGGATCACCCGATCCGCTTCTTGCATCGCATGATAAAGCGAACTATTGTCTGACAAACGAAGATCACGCCGAAACCAATGGATAATGGTTTTCATTGCAAATACATATTAGTCACTCGCTCATATCCAATCGTTGTTTCTGGACCATGACCCGGAAACACTTTGACCTCGTCTGGCAAACTCAAAAGCTTTTCACGAATGCCTGACAACAAAATTTCTTGCGATCCTCCGGGTAAATCCCATCGCCCCACACCGCCGCGAAACAAAACATCGCCACCAAACAAAACTTGATTTTTCGGCTCATAAAAACAAACACTCCCCGGCGAATGTCCTGGCACATGCAAAACAGAAAATTCATACTGGCCCGCGTTAATTTTTTCTCCTTCTTGCCAATAATGATCCGCTTTAAGCGTCTCAAACTTTTCCTCGATTCCAAAACGTTTCCAAAGATCGGGCTCCAAAAACATCGACTCATCCGCACGATGATAACCCACACGACATTGCGTCAACCTCTGCACCTGAGCGCCATCCCAGTTATGATCAAAATGACCATGAGTAAAAAACAGCCAATCCACTTTCCATTGCCGATCCTTCACTACCTGCACGATTCCCTGCGGAGCATCGATCAACACCGCTGCTTCTGGCAAATAATAGGCATTGGTTTCTAATAAACCTCCCGTATAAACTTCAACTTGCATAAATTACAATAAAGAATCTATTAAAAGTATGAAAGTCAAACGTGCACTTCTTTCCGTTTCCGACAAAACCGACCTTTTGCCGCTCGCCCAAACGCTCGTCCAACACAATATCGAACTCATCGCCACAGACGGAACCGCTCAATATCTAAAAAAAGAAAACATCCCTGTCATCGAAATCACCACTCTTACCGGCTTTCCTGAAATGTTAGATGGACGAGTCAAAACCCTGCATCCACAAATTCACGCCGCCCTCCTTTTTCAACGCGACAATCCCACTCACCAACAACAAACTCAACAACACAACATCCTTCCCATCGACTTGATCATCGTCAATCTTTACCCCTTCGAAAAAATTATCCATAACACCCCAGAAAACGTAAAACAAGCTATTGAAAATATTGATATCGGTGGAGTCGCACTTTTACGAAGCGCAGCAAAAAACTTCCAACACGTCACCGCAATTTGCAATCCGCAAGATTACCTTACCCTTACCGCCCAACTCAAAACTCATGGCAACACCACTTTGGAATACCGAAAAAATCTCGCACAAAAAGTTTTTCAACACACAAGCGCTTACGACGCCCTAATCGCTAATTATTTAACCCCCAATCCCGCCTCACCTCCAGACCAACTGCATCTGGCCCTATCTCAAACCTGCTCCTTACGCTATGGCGAAAATCCTCATCAAAAAGCCGCTTTTTACGGAAAATTTCCTTTTCAACAACTTCATGGCAAAGAACTTTCCTACAACAACCTGCTCGATACCCATGCAGCCCTTCAACTCATTCACGAATTTACCGAACCCACTGCCGCCATCCTGAAACACACCAACCCTTGCGGCGTTGGCAGCGCTCATCAACTCATCGACGCTTGGGACAAAGCCTATGCCACAGATCCCTTTTCTCCTTTCGGCGGCATTCTCATTTTCAATCGCACCATCACGCGCGATCTCGCTCAAAAAATACACACCATCTTTTGCGAAATCTTACTAGCACACCATTTTGAACCCGAAGCGCTTGACCTATTAAAAGAAAAGAAAAACCTACGCATCCTCCAATTTTCATCTTTCCCAACTATTCCTTGGGAAATTAAATCAACTTTGGGCGGTCTCTTGCTTCAACAACCCGACAATCAATTGCTGCCCGCAGAAAAAGGGCAAGTCGTCACACGTCGTCAACCCACCGAAGAAGAATGGCAAGCATTACACTTTGGGTGGCGCGTCGTAAAACACGTCAAATCCAATGCCATCGTCTACACCAACACCGACCGCACCCTAGGCATTGGCGCTGGCCAAATGTCACGCATCGACGCCTCGCAAATTGCCATACAAAAAGCACATGATGCTGGCTTAAGCTTAAAAAATAGTATCATTGCTTCCGACGCATTCTTCCCTTTTGCCGATGGCGTCCTAGCCGCCGCCAAAGCCGGTGCCACCGCTGTCATCCAACCTGGCGGCAGCCTACGCGACAAAGAAGTTATCGAAGCTTGCAATCATCATAACCTCGCCATGATTCTTACTAGCGAAAGACATTTTCGACATTAATTGATCAGCCTTCTGTTTTCAGCAATCAGCTTTTAGTATTAATAGTGCTTACCGATTCCCTTTGCGAATTGGCTTAAAATCCACTATATTGAAATAATGTCCCGGGCTTCTCACAATACCATTTGCTCTTTTTGCGGCAAAAATCATGCCGAAGTCAGGCGTTTAATTGCAGGACCTGGAGTCTACATTTGCGATAGCTGCATTCACGTTTGCAAAAATATTTTGGACAAAGAATTAAGTGAAGAAACGGTTTCTTCCACACCATCACTACATATTCCCAAGCCCATCGAAATTAAAGAACAACTGGATCATTACGTAATCGGTCAAGAAATGGCAAAACGTGTGCTTTCTGTAGCGGTTCACAACCATTATAAACGCATCTTTTTTTCGCAAAATCAAAGTTCTCCTTTTCTAGCGCATCACGAAGTGGAAATTGAAAAAAGCAATATTCTGTTAATTGGCCCGACAGGCTCGGGCAAAACTTTACTGGCAAAAACTTTGGCAAAAATTTTGGATGTGCCTTTTTGTATTGCCGATGCCACAGCTATTACGGAAGCTGGCTATGTAGGTGAAGATGTGGAGACGATTGTTTTAAGACTCCTACAAAATGCTAATTACGATGTGAAAAGGGCTGAGATCGGCATCGTTTATATTGATGAAATTGATAAAATTGGTCGTAAAACAGAAAATGTTTCCATCACCCGCGATGTTTCTGGAGAGGGTGTGCAACAAGGATTATTAAAAATTCTTGAAGGCACGATTTGCAACGTTCCACCTCAAGGCGGTCGCAAACATCCTCATCAAGAATATATTCAGGTAAACACGGAAAATATTTTGTTCATTTGTGGTGGCGCATTTGTAGGGTTAGATAAAATGGTTAACCGTCGTCTTGGCGCTAAAGTGTTAGGTTACCACTCACCCGATACCCAATCTGCTTTTTCCTCAGAACTTTCTTTATTACAACAAGTCGAACCTGAAGATTTAATCACTTTCGGTTTAATTCCTGAATTTATTGGCCGTCTTCCTGTCACAGCGGTGTTGGACGAATTGGTCGAAGCAGAACTGGTTCGCATTATGACCGAAACTAAAAATGCTCTCGTCAAACAGTTTACTAAGCTTTTTGCGATGGAAGAGGTAAAATTAACGATCGAAAAAGAAGCGCTTGCAAGTATGGCACAACAAGCTTTGAAGAAAGGCACAGGCGCGCGAGCATTACGCTCGATTTTTGAGCATCTCATGCTAGATGCCATGTTTGAAATTCCCTCCTCACATCGAGAGGTTATGGAAATTGTCATCACGCGTGCTGCGGTGGAAGGCAAAGCTAAACCCAAACTGCATTATCGTCCAGAACGAGAAGCAGCAGCTTAATAAAATTAATTTTTTTTCTGTAGCTGAGCAACGAGTCCTTCTAATTCTTTGACTCGTTTTAATAGTTCCGGCAAACGCCGCATTGCTGCTTCAATTCGTTGCTCTTCACGAATCGGTTGTGCATGATAACCTGAAACAATTGATTTGGCCGGCACATCCTTGGAAACCCCAGCTTGTGCCGTTACCACAGCCCCATCGCCAATATGAATATGCCCCACCATTCCTACTTGTCCGGCAACAATCACTTGCTGTCCCAATGTTGTGCTGCCCGAAATGCCAGCCTGTGCCACAATAATCGTATGCTTACCCACAACCACGTTGTGAGCGATTTGAACCAAGTTATCAATTTTCACCCCTTCTTGAATCCAAGTCTTACCAAAACGCGCGCGATCAATTGTGGTATTCGCTCCGATCTCTACCCGATTATCAATTTGAACTATCCCCACTTGCGGAATCTTTTCTGCACCACCTTGTGAAAGATCAAAACCAAATCCATCCGCACCAATTACAGCTCCGCTGTGAATCACTACTTCGTCACCAACTTGACAACGCTCCAAAATCGTAACATTTGGATGAATCAAACTATTTTTCCCAATTTTTACCTCGCGCCCAAGATAAACATTCGCGCCGATTACTGTTCCCTCACCAATTTCCACATTCTCTTCAATCACAGCACCAGCTTGAATTGTCACACTCGCTGCAAGTTTAGCTTCAGGAGAAATGATAGCTTGCGGATGAAGTTCTGCCTTGGGCTTGGGTCGGAGCGGAAAGTATAAGGCACAAATTTTAGCAAAAGCTTTCGACGGATTTTCCACTCGCAAAAGCGAAACCTGATCATTGGGACAAGGTTCTTTAAGACCTAACAAAATAGCGCCTGCACGGGATTTTTGTGCGCTGCGTTTATATTTAGGATTGGCCAAAAAAGAAAGTTGATCGGGCATCGCATCGTCCAATCCTCCCACACCTGTTATCAAACGAGCGCCATCACCTTCCAGAGTCGCTTCAACCAGTTTTGCCAGTTCTAAAACTGTATTTTGCACAACAAACTACTGGTCTTTCTTCTCGCCACTATTCGAGGAAGAAGAAGGCTTATTCGCATTCAAAATTTTAATAATCGAATCCGTAAAATCCATACTATCGGATGAATAAACGATAATAGGAGCTGCAGCCATCGATTGGGCAGTCTTATCGAACACTAATGTGTAACCATTTTTCGAAGCATAATCCTGTACCACTTTAGTAATTTCTTTTACAATTCCATCACGCAAACGCATCATCGTGGTTTGAATTTCGTTTTGTCGTTCATTATTAAATTGCGTGATTTCTTTTTCGCGCAATTGCAATTCTTTCGCTTTTTCCATAGTAGCTTTACGTTTCGCTTCCTGCACGGATTCGGCTAAAGCCGGATTTTGCGCATCATCTTTTAATTTATCATATTCATCGGCTAGTTTTTGATAATCGGTCATCTTTAACTGGCGCTCTTTTTTGTAAGACGCTTCCAATTCGCTAACACGGGCTTTAGATTCTGCTGTTTTATAATAAGCATCAAATGCGCGATTTAAATCAACCATTCCCACTTTCATTTGAGCCTGACTCAAAGAAGTGATCATTCCTAATCCTATTATTGCCAATAATATTTTTTTCATCATCTTTTTAACCTATTTTATTAACCTATTTGATCTATTAGAATTGATAGCCGACGTTAAAGTGAAATTGAGGTCCATCATCGTTATACTTGTCGGTAACCAGCGGCATACCTAAATCTAAACGTAATGGGCCAATGGGCAAATTTAAGCGTAACCCGACACCTGCGCCAACATTAAAATTATTAGGTGAAAAATCGAATGCTGCCTTATTGACAAAACCTGCATCCACAAAAACAGCTCCTCGAACTCGACTGAAAATGGGGAAAGTTAATTCCACCGTTCCATAAGCCATGGTCTTGCCACCCACTGGTGTTCCTTCAAAATCTTTTTCATCATCAATCTTATCTTTTAAATCGTCTTTTTCATCATTTAGATCGTCTTCTTCCTCTTCAGAAAGATTGTCCTTGTCTAGCTCACGATTAATTTCATCAATACGATCTCGCTCATCATCTAAGCCGGGGAAATTGTCCGGTTCATATTTAGGCCCCACATCACGAAACTTAAACCCACGAATGCTGTTCGAGCCTCCAGCAAACAGTCGATCAAAAATAGGCACGTCATCCCCACCAAAACTATCCACTACCGCAACATTGCCTTGCAAACTTAAAATCATATCCAAAGGCAAACTGAAATATTGTTCTGCTTCAAACCCAATTTTATAAAGTTCGACATCGCCTCCGGCAGCAACTTCTAATGAACCGTCAATGCGATGACCCTTACGCGTTAGAAAAACGCTATCACGCGTGTCATGCGTTAAACCAAACTCAATCGCATTACGAATGCGCGAACCGTTTTCTGGCTCCAAAAACAGTGGCGCATCACCTTTGACATCTAAATTAATACTTTCGATCTTATAAATCGCTCGCGCCGTGAGAAAATCGTTAAGAGCTTTGGCAAATTTAAAATGACCGCCAACCCGTTGCTCATCGTAATACGAACTAAAATAACTGGCGTTACGATAAAAAAGATCGACCCCAAAAGAAAGCCGTTGATTCATAAACCACGGTTCCACAAAAGAGATAGTAAAATCCTGCCGTTTATCACCATATTGCAAACGCGTCCTAAATTTTTGACCGCCACCAATAAACGAAGGCCAATTCGCAATATCAAAATTCCCCTGACTAAATTCAGCAAAACCAATAAAGCTATCAATCGAACTATAACCTGCACCAAAAGTAAACGACCCCGTGCGCTCTTCTTCCACCGTAACCACCATATTCTTGCGGCTTGGGATTGCTGTTTCTTGCGGACTAATATCCACTTTCGAAAAATAATTTAAATTTTCCAAACGCTTCTTGCTCGCATCCACGCGCACACTATTATAAACATCACCGGGCGCAACAGCTAATTCGCGTCGAATTACCTTATCTTTCGTCTTGTTGTTACCCTGAATAATAATGCGCTCCACAAACCCTTGAGGTCCTTCGGTGATATTATAGGCTAAATCCATGCGCCCCGATTCAATACTCGGACGTCGCGTCGGCACAACTTCGGCATCAATGTAACCTTGCTCTCCGTAAAGATCGCGAACTGCTTTCAAATCCGTTTCTAAACCGAGAGGCGAATAAACAGAGCCCTCTAACATGCTCATACGATTGCGAATTTTTTCTTTGGAATAAACCACATAACCTTCCAACGTAACAGAACCCACTTTGTAAGGAGTGCCTTCAGAAACTTTAATCACCGCATCCACATCTTCATCTCCTACACGACGAAATTCCACGCCTTGAATTTCCATATCGATATAACCTTGATTTTGATAAAACTGTTTCAACGCAATCAAATCATCCTGAAATTGCTCTTCCTTCACCACCCCTGTTCCTGTTAGCCAAGATAACAATCCACGTTTTTTAGTTTTGAATTCTTTTCTCAAACGCGAAGCGGGAAAGGAATCATTCCCAACAAATTGAATGCCATGCAAATATTGTCGTCCACTTTCACTGATGTTAAACGTCACGGAACAACGCCCTGTCTCCTCCGAAGTTTCGACCTGATAAGTTACCTGCGCATCTTTAAAACCCTTTTTTTGATAATAAGCCTGCATCGCCATCGCATCCTTAGCCACCTGTTGCTCATTGAGTACTTCGCCTGCTTTGGTTTTGACTTCTTTTAATAACCGTCCCTCAGGCACTTCCGACCACCCCACCAAAGTAACCTGGCGCACTAAAGGTTTGGGTTGAACAATGACAATAATTTTCACGCCATCGGCCAATGGCTCATCATAAACACGTAAATTCACAAAAAGGCCCGTCTCATAAAGATTGTGCACATCTTCTTCAATAGCCGCTTGACTATAAGGCTGACCCACCGTCGTCCGCATATTCGATAAAATCACTGCCTTACTAACCGATTTAGGCCCAGCATATTCAATCTCAATCTCCTTAATTGGCGGTCCGAATACCTCTTCATCCGATTGAGAAGGAGGATAAACCACTTCATCCCCAGTCGATTCCGAAGACGTTGCAGCATCAGAAGCCGCAGCGTCCACATCAGCATCATCCAACACTGGCTCCGGCAAGGAAGACTCTTCTGGTAAATCCGTCGGAGAAGAAGCTGAACTGTCCTCTATTTCATCAATCGTAGCAGGCGGACGATTAGTCGACTCTTGGCCATAAACTCCAAAAGGGGTAATACCCCCCAAAAACAGCAATCCTACAATCATTAGCCAAGAAATCTTCGGTAACCTCATAATTGGAAAGTTGGTTTCATAAGTGGTTATGGGCTACACTGCAAGGATTTTCTCTATTTTAGACAGGGTAAAGTTCAGTGCCCGGTGAGTCGGCTCGTCGAGAAAAATCACATTCCAGGTTCCATGACATCTTTTTTGCGAACACGACTTTCAAATCGCGTCAACGCTTTCAAGAAAGTTAAATCAATTTTTTGAGTCGGCCCATTTCGATGCTTCTGAATATCAAGACAAGCCTCACCTTCCAATCCATTGCCTCCGACCTCATCACTATCACGATACAACTCGGGTCGATACAACAATCCGACAATATCCGCATCCTGCTCAATCGCACCCGACTCCCTCAAATCGGACAATCTGGGCTGTCCCCCTCCCCGTTTTTCCGGCTCACGATTCAACTGACACAAAACCACTACCGGAATTTTCAACTCTTTAGCAATCGCCTTAATGCCACCAGAAATTTCTGCCACATCGGCCTGACGCGAATCATTGCGACGAATACCACCCGCCTGAATCAACTGCAAATAATCAATAATAATCAGATCAACATCGTAACGCTTTTTGAGTCGACGCGCCTTCGTGCGAAGTTGCTGCAGAGAAATCCCCGCCGTCTCATCTAAATACAACTTAGCATTTTGAATCTCACTCGCCGCATGAGCAATTCGTTTAAATTCTGTGTCAGAAATAAACCCATCACGAATCGTTTTTTGATTCACCCGAGCACGCGAAGCCAGCATACGAAGCAAAAGCTGCTCACTCGACATTTCCAAAGAAAAAATGCCAACCGCCTTGCCACCTTCCAAAGTTGCATGCTCCGCAATATTTAACGCAAACGAAGTTTTACCCACACCAGGACGCGCTGCAAAAACAATCATATCCCCACCATGCAAACCGCCCGTTAACGAATCCAAATCATAAAAACCCGTAGGCACCCCGATCACCTTGCCTTTGTTCGTGCTCATATGCTCGATGAGCTTCAAAACCGGCATTACTAAATCCTTAGCAGGTTGAGTGTCCCTAGCAGTAGAATCTTCCGAAATCTTAAAAAAAGCTGCCTGCGCCTGATCCAAAACCGGTCCGGGATCATCTGGAGCCTCTTGCACCGCTTGCACCAATTCCGCACACGAACAAACCACCTGACGCAATAAAAATTTGCTTCGAACCAAATTAATATAACTAAAAATATTCGCCGGCGTCGGCACATCCGCCACCAACTGCGCCAAATAACCATCTCCACCAATCTCGTCCAAAAGCCCCCGATTCTTTAACCGCTCCCGCAACAACATCAAATCCAATGGCTCATTCGCATCCACCATCTCCTGCATCGCGCGAAACATCGCCTGATGCCGAGGATCATAAAACGCCTCCTCCACCAAACGCTCCAACGCTTCATCCGTTGCCTCCTTGGGCGAAAGCAACATCGAACCTAAAACCCCCCGCTCCGCTTCTAAACTATAAGGAACCGGCCATTTATCCGCATTAAGCGTCGCCCCATTCATCTCAGGCCGCAATTTTACACTTCGCTCTCTAAAAACCGCTTCCACCATCCCTCTTCTTTAACTCAGCCACCCAGAAGGGCAAATGAAATTTTAACTTTCCTTAAGAAATTTTTTCACACGCTTTTTTCTCGCTAAAATTAGCTTGGATTAACGAACTCTTTAGAAAACTCCAGCAGTCAATAGTCAGAAATCAACTCAGGGCAACATTTATAATATTGTCATCCTAAGACTCAATCTAAGCTACCCATCCTCCATTTCCCTGTTATCCTCTGGCTAGCTCTACAACTGTCCGAAGTTCTTTAATTATCTTTTATATAGCTAAGAAAAAACCTCTTGCCATTCCCGACTCGATCGGGAATCCATTCTTTATTCCCCCGGATCCTCAGGTCAAGCCTGAGGATGATAGGAAACCAGAGGTCGAAGGTGATGAAAGGCTTGATAATTGTTTTTAAGCTTTTGCTTAACTCCTTAATTCTCTGTGCGATATGTAGCCAAGAACAACTATTAGAGGATTGGTTGAGCGAGCAATTTATTTTGAAGAAAGGTTATGTGCAACAAACGCTTAACAATACCACAAATAATGTTGCTGAATTTAACTGGCAATTGCCATCAATGGATATTAACTTTGATAAGATTCAAGATTTTAATTTGGCAGTGGCATTAGGACACGCAAGAAGCAATGAAAAACCAATGCATGTTAAAGTTAAAGTAGAGGTTTTATCTGGTAAAACGATTGAGGTAAAAATGACCGGAATATTAACTGACCTTTATGATTTTTCTTATGGGGCTTTCCCTTCATATTGGTCGACATTAGCTGCTCGCACTCAATCAGGTTATAATACTTTAGGTGAAGCTGGCCGAGTCTATAAATCTGAAATTCAACTAGTTGATTCTCTTTGGCCAAGAGAATTTAATTTTAAATAATCTTATGAAATCACTTTTACTTCCGTTCTTGCTTTTAAATTTTATTTTTTCTTTAAGCGCCCAGACATCAATATTTCTTTTACCAGCTTCGCAAGCTAAAGATTTTTTTAATTATGAAGATGAGTTAAAAATTTCTGACGAAATCGGTAATGATTATAAAAAAATGGGAGATTTCTTATGGGGAAGATCCTACGAAGCAAAAGACCGTGCTTTTGCTTATTGCACTGTGCTTTATCAGTATAAATCAATTTTGTCTGTAGAAAATGTTAAGAAATTAGCTTTACTCGAAAAAGAATCTCAAGAGAAATTTTTAAAGAAAGCAGCTGAAAAGGAAGAAAAAATTAAACAAACAAAAGACCCTAATAAGCAGAAAGAATTACTCGCAAATTATGAAAAATGGCGGACTGAACGAATTGAAAATCAGTTATTAAGGTCAATTAAACTTAGTAATGGAGCTACTGGATTTATTCAACCTTTAGGTTTTGGACCGGGAGGAGCAGCTCTTATCGCCAATGTAAGCGATCCCTCAAAGAAGTTCGATTTAGCATTAACGCTTTTCATAAACTCTTTTGATGATACTGACTCTAAGGAAATTCAGCTTTTGCCCGCTACTAAAAAATATCAGGAAAAACTTGCGCTAAAAAATATGCCTGACTTATTAAAAAATGCCCTTGAAAGCATTTACCCTGAAATGGAAAGGCAATATAGAAAGCTATACACTCCTCCCATGACAAATTCTGTGCCAGCACAACCGCAAAAACCCTAACTTTTTCAAAGTGCTAACCGTTGGAAGTTATTAAATTAAAAATTTTACGGGGTGTTTTACGAGGTCTTTTACGAGGTCGACTCTTGATTATTGATGAGATAAAGCAAGCTTGAAACAATTAAAAATTCTAATTGATATTAAAACTTCAAGTAAGTCGGTTCTTCCAACTCTTTTTCATAAATTTCCAGTAAATTCATTCCTTCGCTAGGTTTTAAACGGTCCTCGCGAATGGCCGTGGTAACTTGCTCCTTGAATTCGCTGGCCAACTCGTGCTTATCGTATTGGACATCCTGAAGCACCTGGCCAATTTTTCGGCCTTCGATCGTTTCTTCAATATAAAAACCGGATTCTTCGTCTCCGTCTAAAAAAACGTGCGCTTCATTCACCCTACCAAAAAGGTTATGAATATCACCCATCACATCCTGATAAGCGCCCACCAAAAAAAATCCGATCCAATAAGACTGGTTTTGGAAGCGATGCAAACGCAACGTTTGTTGCCCTTTATTTTTACCGATGAAACGAGACACTTTACCATCCGAATCGCAGGTAATATCCACCAAAGTTCCCCAACGATCCGGTTCTTTCTCTAAATGATGAAGCGGCATGACGGGAAATAATTGTCCTAAAGCCCAGTGATCGACAAGCGATTGAAACACCGAAAAATTGCACCAGTACTGATCGCTCAAAGAAAATTGCAGTTCTCGAATCTCCTCCGGCACCACTCGGGAGTTGCGATAAGCCTCGGTCACTCCTTCCGCAACTGTCCAAAACCTTTCTTCCACTATCGCCTTGGTTTCCAAATCCAATAAACCCAAACTAAACATCGTCTCAGCCTGTTCGCGAATGCGAAGCGCTTCATGCCAAACTTCGCGTCTTGTGCGACGATTTAGTTGTTTCAATAAAACTTCCAAATTTTGTGCCAATTTATCTTTAGCAATTTTTTTGACGTTCTTTAGCCTCCCTTTCTTTTCAGAAACGCCAAACACTTCCACCACCAACACTGAATGTGGCGACACCACTGCGCGGCCACTTTCACTGACCAGATCGGGACAAGGCACTTTCTCCTCCTCACAAATTTCGGCAATTTGTTGAACCACCGTTCGACAATATTCTTCCAGCGTGTAATTCATCGAACTTTCGGAAGTGCTACGCGTGCCATCATAATCAATGCCCAATCCACCACCGACATCGACAAATTTTACTGGAAAATTTAACTGTCGAACTTTCGCGTAATAGCGGGCTGCTTCGCTCACTGCGCGTCGAATGATTTGAATATCGGGCATCTGTGATCCCATGTGAAAATGCAATAGCTGAAACATATCTTCGGCCTGATGCTGTTTTAAAATTTCACAAGCTTCCACCAAATCACGCGCGGTTAAACCGAATTTGGCATCATCTCCAGAAGACGCAGCCCATTTGCCAGCGCCTTTGACTTGCAACTTAATGCGAAATCCCAGCTGCGGTTTAACCCCAAACTTTTCAGAAACTTTCAGCACCAAAGCCAGCTCCTCTAGCTTCTCAATCACAATAATCACTTGCTTGCCCAGTTTTTTCCCAAGCAACGCCAGACGAATAAAACTTTCATCCTTGTAGCCATTGCAAATGATCAAGCTTTCCGGATCACGATGCAAGGCCAGCGCCGCTACCAATTCCGGTTTACTGCCAGCTTCCAAACCATAATGAAACGTTTTTCCCGCCTCCAAAATTTCTTCTACGACTTCACACAGCTGATTCACCTTGATCGGGAACACTCCGCGATAAATACCTGGATATTTTTGCTCCCGCATCACCTGTTGAAACGCCTCATTAATCGCCACCACGCGATCCCGCAACAAATCCTGAAACCGTAACACCATCGGAAAATGCAACCCTCTTTGCTTGGCTGCTTCAATCACCTGAACCATATCCAAAGTCGCCCCTTTAGCGCGCAATGGCGACACGGTCACATTTCCTTTTCCATTGATCGAAAAATAATCGCCACCCCATCGCGGAACTCGATAATGTTCTACCGCTTTTTCAATAGTCCAATCACTCATGAATTCAATGTTGCTCAATTTTCAAAAATTAACAGTTTTTTTATTAAACCGGTTTAGCAAATGATAAAGCGTTTTTTCCCCGCCCATTTTCTGCATTCCTGCACTACCCACTTGCTCCCTATTCTTGAATCTGCTATTTTTTAAATTATGCCTTTTAGCTTTCTCCTAATTCTTTTTGTGGCTCTTTATCGCATTTTTATGCCTTTGCTCAATGGCTGGCCTAATTTCGCTCCTTTAATGGCGCTAAGTTTTTGCGCTGCGATTTATTGGCCTGGTTTCTTAGCCATGATGATCCCTATCGGCGCTTTATTCATTTCTGATCTTTGGCTCAATCATTATTATCACGCCTCACTTTTAGCATGGAGCATGTTGCCCGCTTATTTTTGCTACGTTATGGCTTGGGGGCTAGGTCGCTGGGTAAAATATCATAAATCTTTTGCCACCATTTTTACTGGAAGCTTACTAGGATCCTCTCTCTTTTATCTTATCACCAACTCGATATCCTGGTTTGCAGAACCTCTCTACGCCAAAACCGCAGCAGGTTGGTGGCAAGCCCTAACAATGGGATTACCCACTTATCCGCCAACTTATTTATTTTTCAAAAATTCTTTAATTAGCGATCTTTTATTCACTGGCTTATTTGTTTTAACTATGGAACTTTCCTCCAAAAAAGTTTCCCCTGCTATTGTCGCACGTTAAAAACGAAATTCTGTTTTAACATAATAAGCTCTTCGAGGCGCAGGATAACCGCTAACCTCTTCATATTCCTCGTCCCACAAATTTTCTACGCGAAATCCAACAGAACAATAACGATTAATGGCCCATTGTAATCCGCTGCGAAGAGTCAAATAATCCGGCATATCTTTTTGTTGAAAAGCTAATGCATCAAAATCTTCGCGTTCCCGTTTCCATTCCGCCCCCAAAAACAAAGTCACACAAGAAAGAGGTTTCACTATCAAATCAGAAGTGAAAAGATGACGCGGACGTCGCACCAAACGAATTTGCGCCTCTGTGTCGTTGGCTTCCAAATAGGTATAGCCCATAGATAAGGACAAAAAATTCCAAGGCTGGATAGTAAAAGAATTTTCCACTCCCCAGGTTTCTGCCTCAGAAATATTTTGCGGTAAAATCCCATCGAACTGAATAAGATTCTGAATTTCATTTCTAAAATAAGCCGAAGTAAATCGAATTTTTTTGTGCCAAAAATGTTGTGTGAATCCAATCTCGTAAGAAAAAGATTCTTCCGCTTCCAAATTAGGATTACCAAAACCTGGAAAATAAAGGTCTTGAAAAGTTGGTGGGCTATAAGCCGTGCCTACTTTTGCATAGAGCAAGGTGTCGGTGGGCAATTCATAGGAAAAAGTTTGCTGCCAAGTTATCGGTGTGTCATAAGCCTGATAATTATCATAGCGTAAACTGCTAATCATTTGAAAATTCTTAAATACTTCCCACTGGCTTTGCAGATAAAAACCGTAACTAAAATGGGATTCATCAATAGCCGAAATGTGATTAGCAAAAAGATCGACCTGATTCCATTCTAAATTGGCTCCCAAAGTTAATTTCCAGGAAGAACTGATCTGAAAATCGGATTGATAATCCACGGTTTTGTATTGCAACAGCGTTTGATTATCAACCACCGGCAAAATCATATAATTTTGATCTTCTTGAGTAAAACTCGTAATTACGGTTTGCTTCCATGTCGGGGTCGTTTGCCATGTCAATTTAGGTGCAAGTGTAAAAATTTCCCGTGTTAATTCAGCAGTAGGCGTCGAGAAAGGAATGGAGCCGGGCGATTCATTGTCTGCTTTGTAATAATTAATTAATGTTTCTAACCTGGCTGTGTCTGAAATACGGAATCCAAGTTTGGCTCGAACTGAAAAAAGGTCGATATCGTCATTGACCCGATGATAATCTGCTACCCATTTGCTTGCGCTAAACGAATAGTCGAAAAGACCAAAGGCCCCGCGACTCGCCGCGAGCTCTTGAAAAGTTGAGTAAGATCCTGTTTCGAAAGAAGCCTCACCACTCATCCGCTCTCCCTCACCCGAACTGGTAATAATATTAATCACTCCTCCCACAGCATCTTGTCCATAAAGTGTAGAAATAGGGCCTTTCACTACCTCGATACGCTCGACATTATCCAGCGTTAAATTGGCCAAATCGTAACCGCCTGCCAAACCAGGACTCATACGAACGCCATCAATTAAAATCGTGGTATGATTCGATTCTGTTCCTCGACTAAAAATAGAGCTCAGTTGACCAGGTCCTCCCGTTGTTGCGACAGAAAGTCCCGACACTTGTCGCAAGGCCTGCTCGACTGTTGTTATACCTTTCGCTTGCAGTTCATCAGAATTTAAAACCGTTATATCAGGCGTAATGGTTTTTTCTTTCGTTCGTGTTGCGGTGACCACTACCGGCTCTAATGTCGTGAGAGCCGGTTGCGAACCACACGAAAAAGAAATAAATAAAATGAGCAGACTAAGTCTTCGCACTTGTTTCGTTTTTTGCATCGACGCTCAAAACAATTTTGAAATCTTACTCCAACACACGAAAACGGCGAAACTTGCTCGGAGTTCGTTCACCTTGCTCACCGAAAGCGCGCACTTCCAATTGAATCACAACAATTCCGTCCAGAACCTCAACAAGAGCAGACCAATTTTTGTCTACTAAAACACCTTCTTGCCAGGAACCATGATTAACACGATATTCTATACCCACCATCCTCGTTTTTGATTTCACCGTGCCAATTGCCATAAAATTGCCTGACACTTTTTCATTGCGCAGGGGTCGAAGAATCGTAATTTTTTTTCGTTTCGAATTTTGTGAAGAGGTCGATCCATCTGTCGAAGCGCCCAGTAATTGATTATTCACAGTTATAGCATCGAGTTCAAATTTGTTAGGAGCATTAGCAGGCAAACTCAAACGAACATAACCTATTTTAGTAAGAGGAGCAGCACTTGCATCCAACCAATTCCCTCCCGCCGAACCAGCCAAGACCTGTTTGATTTCTTCATAATCTTTACCAGCAAAATCGCTGACCTTTCCTAAAAACGGACGCCCAAAATCGGCACGACGTGCTCCGGATTCACTGGAATAAGGATTGGCCAAATCCGTAAAAAAATTATGAAACATAGAAATGTTTTTTTCTCCCAAAGAAAAAAAAGTCTGACCATCTTCACTGACTTCAACCGTCACTTTATCATCGCCAAAAAGAGTAATTGGAGAACCCGCTTTCCCTTGAGGATAAGCAGCATCAAAAATACCTACATTGCTAAAAATTCCAATTTCTCGACCTGGTCCAACAATAGCAAAATGCGAAAGTTGAATCGTCATCTGGCCACCCGGACCAATTTGTAAAAGTTGCGAGTCTTCATAAGGAGGATTAAATGGGCTAAGAATAGAAACAAAAGGAGTGCCAACTCCTACCAAAGGATCAGGCAATCCAAGAGCTGCTGAAGTTTGAGTTAAAGTTGATCCTGATCCGGGTTGATAAGAAACCACTTGCTTGCCACTGCCTGTTAACGCAAAGCTTTTGATTGATAAGACGACGACTAATCCAACACTAACTATTCCACGCTTCATTTTTTACTCCTGTTATGAGCAAGAGTAGAAAAATCACCAAAGATTAACGATGGTTTGTTGCCACTCTCACACTTTATTATTTGCGATAAAGTTCTATTTTCAATCCTCTTGAAAATAGCAATGAGTGATTGATTGGACAGATATTCGGACTTTTGAGTTTCTTGAATTTCCTCCCGCCAAAGCGGGTGAAATCATTTTGCCTTTCTTCCCCCTTCGCAAAGCATTTCGGCTTCACTGGGTTTGTTCACCTATTTTTTCAAATTAGGCAATGGAAGATTGTAGCTCAATACCGCAGCGCAACTGTCTCCGAATTTCACGGAGTTCCCCGGCGCAATCAACCTTTCTTTTGTTCACACAAAAGATAATCTCAAAATCAAAGAACTAGGCTGCTAGATAAAAATTTATTTGATTTTAAGCAAGCCTAAAAATTAAGCTGTTACAGCCATAGTTTGGGAACGTTTTTTAGCTGTAGCACGACTACCCACTAAATTCGTTTGAATCGGATAAGCGCCCGCCTTTAGCAAGGCTTCCAAAGCAATATTAATCATATGAGCTTTAACTGCATCAACGTAGCCCAAGTCCAGGGCAATGCCTCCGCGATTATTTTTCACAGAAAAAATGCGCCAAGTTCCTTTCAGGCCCCATCGACTAATTTTACGTTGCCGTTCTCTGGGCACATGAATGATCTGTCCATTCCTTAAAAAGGTCATTGGTTTTTTCGCGCAACTATCTTTAAGCGCTTGTAATCTTAACCAAACTTTATGAAAAGGAACGATGACGGATTGCGAACCTTGCGAACCTACTGCAATTCCAAAATTGTCGCGCACAATCAACGCGCCCTTAAGTGATTTAAGTTTGCTAGGTTCCTTTTCAGGATCTAATCCTAAAAGTTTAATAGCATGTAATACTTCTGTCTTAAAAAGCTTAGAAGATTGAAGATTTCGCTGCCGCAAGGTAACTTGATCTTGTTTATCTCTAGAAACTACGCGCCAAATATTTTGTTCGACTTTTAGCCCATCCATTCGAGTAGGCAAATGTTGCACGACTCGATTTTCCAGTAACCGATGAATAAGCTGTTCTTTCAGATAACTTGGTAATTTTGGAAAAAAAGAATTTTTTTCAGAGTAAGGTTTTTGGCTATCTTGCGAATGATGAACTTGAGCGGCATAGTAAGAAAATAACCCTTGAGAACATGCTTTGATCGCTCGCGTTAAATAGGTAACTCGAGAAATATTATTTTCATCCTTTTCGACCTGGGGACACAAACCGGCAAGATAACTTTCTAAGTTCCACTGTTTTTGCACCGGTTCCAGTACCGTTTGTGAAAGCGTAACAATAGGCGGAGGCGCATGATGAAAAACGCTAGCAATAACGCGGGCACCAATTTGAGTTAAAGAAAAAGATTGTGCTGTTTCGAAAGCAGAAAATTCAGAAACCAAACGAGGTCTTTCACTCATTTCGATGTGTTGCTGATGCCGAAAATCTTCATCTGTCGTTTCCAGATTTTCCACAAAACGTTTAAAGTTTGAAGGCGAGGTAATAGAAAGATGTGGTAAATTGGGCACCGGCTTACCAGCCTCCTCCTCCACAAACTTAGCTCCGGACCGTTTACCTTTCCAATTGTGAATTTCAGTAAAAGTCAGCACTAAAGAGTCCAATGACTCAGAAAAGCTCTTCACATCAGGAGTAATATAATCTTTATCTACCTTTCTCAAAACAAGGTCTATAGGTTGATATTTTTCTCCTGTGTAAGGACATCGCCAACCCAAATCTTCGGCAATACAAGCTTTGCGAATAATTTCGGAAGTGATTGGAACGTTGCAATTTTTAATCTTAGCATCCAATTGCAATTTCTTCATGAGACGTTGCCACTCTTCTGATTCAGAATTTTCGTTCAAGTCTGGCAAGGGTTTAAATCCAGAACTTTTTGTGGGATGATCTACTTTAAAGATAACTTTTTTAATCGCCCCCAAATTGTCATCGGCATAAGTCTGAACAATATCTTTTACCAAACGTTCCAGTAAAAGCATACGATGTTGCACCCAATGACTTTTGGTTTGAAACGATAAAGGCATTTCAAATTGCGCTTGGCGTAACTCCGGTGTTAACGATAAACAACCTCCAGGTCGTTGCGGTTGTTTGCCTTGCATGATTTCATTAGCAACCTCTTTCATAACCCACCGAGCGTACGGAGCACGACCAGTCAATTGCTCAGGATAAAATTTTATTTGCAAAAGATCTTCCAACCCAACCACAGACTCGCGCTTTCGTCGACGATTCTGAGCCAGTTGCAGCTGTTGTTGGAGCTCCTGATCAAATAAATCAACAGCCCCACCTCTTGACTGTAATTGAGCTCGAATTTGTTCTAGCGTAACAGCATGTCCCCGTCGCCATTGTCCTCGAATCCTTTTTTTCAAACATTCAGGCAACAAATTCCAAAAAGGCAACAAACGGTTTGAAGTTTCTAATTTTCGAATCGGATCAACCATCAAAGCCTCGGCCAATTCGGCTTGATGAAATAGCTTATCCAAATTGTCCTCATCTGCATTCGTCGTGACTCGCACCGCTTTTTTAAATTGCGTAATCGTAAAATGTCCGCGTCGCTGAGCTAATTCCGTTATTTTTTGCAACTCGGCTTGATTCAGAAAACGATGAGGCAAATCTTTCGCCTCTTTAATTTGTATGCGCGACAAAAGAGTTGCCCAACGATAGCGATAAAATTCAGGACAATTTTTATGCGGCGTGCGGGATCTCTGAGCCGCAACGATCTTAGCGCGTTCTTCACTGATCGTGTGGCGTTTAGCCTCTAGCAAAAGTCGAGGATAAGTAATGGGACAAATCGTTCGATCTCGATTATCAAATCGAGCCACGAGTTGGCCAAATAAAAGACCGCCTTCGAAACGATTGGGCAAGTGCAAATTTGCCTGAGGCAGTGTCTGCCAAGCTTTTTTATCTTCAATACCCTCCCCAATCAAAGTACGAATGAATTCCTGATTTACCTGAGACAAATGCCCAATATGCGCTTCCAAAATTCTTCGTACTTCTGCTTCCACTACTTTACGGGGAAAGGCCGCGTTATGATTCTTAAAAGTCAAATGAGAAGCTTTTTTATCCTTCAAAGGATCCAATCCTAACTCCGCACAAAAAGTTTCCGCCATGGTGCTTGTTTTATGACGCTTCATAAACTCCCAAGCATTTTTTTCTTTTTGGCTATCTTCAACGTAAACTTTTTTCTCCAAATAACTCCAACGTCGATTTCCGTCATACCCTCGATTATGAGCATACCAACGCAACACATTCCACAACTCTGACCAGGAAAGCAACTCGCCACCTTGCAAGACTCGAGCTGCCAGTAACCACGGCCATGCGCAACCTGGTCGGTTCAACGCCTCTTGCTCTAAAACACCTAGTTCATTTAAAAGTTTTTTTATCCCAACAATCCTTTGGCGCGTGCTACGAATATGACGCCTTTGCCGACGATGATTACGCCTTTCTGCCGCCATGCAACTATTCAAAGAAAAAGTTACAACTCCAGTTCCTAAAAGTTCCAAACTCGGTTGACTCCTAAGCAAACTCCAGCCAATAGAGTTTTTACCCCAGTTAAATGAAAGAATCATAAATTTTTAAAATATTTACTTGTCAATAATTAAAAATATGGCATACAATTTTGAAGAATCAAGACAAAGTTAGATAACGCAAACCGCGTCACTAATCGCCAAGCGATTACACCGGAACAAAAAAGCGTTTTCTATAGCAAAGCGGGTTAAACCCCGCTTTGTTTTTTTAACCCAATCATAGAATGAGCAGAAATATTAACAGAGATATATTTTAACTCGACAACACAATCGCCTGAGCACCCGCATAATGTTGAGTGTGTGACAAACTTACCTTTATCACCTTTCCACCCATCGCCTCCAAGCAAGCTAATGCCGCTCCAGACAACTTAATCCAAGGCGCTCCAGAACTTTCCTTTGTAATCACCAAATCGCGCCATCGCACAGCTCCTATCCCCGAACCCAACGCTTTCACAATCGCCTCCTTCGCGGCAAATCGCGCGGCCAAATGCAGCTCCGGTTGACGCATCTTCAAACAATAACTCAACTCCTCCTCACCGAACACCCTTTGCAAAAAAGCGTCACCGAATTTTTCCCAAATTCGCTGAATTCGCGCCACCTCTACCATATCAAATCCAATTCCCAACACTTTCACAAACGATATTCTTTCATTAAAACAAGCATTTCCTTCACCGCATTCCTTACCCCAACCCAAAGCGCTCGAGAAACAATAGAATGCCCAATATTCAACTCATACAAAAAAGGCATCACAAACAAATCGCACACATTCCGAACGTGCAATCCATGTCCCGCATTCACTTTTAACCCCATCTTATTTGCAAAATGCGCTCCTTCAATCAACCGCTTCAACTCTTCGGCACGACGTCGCTTATTCTGATAAACCACCGCAAACTTGCCTGTGTGCAACTCAATCCAATCTGCTCCTACTTTCTTTGCAAACTCAATTTGTTTTAAATCAGGATCAATAAAAAGACTCACTTTCGCTCCAACATCACGCAAACGCACTATATTTTTCTGAAGAGAAATACGATGCCCAAACACATCAAGCCCCCCTTCAGTCGTCACCTCTTGCCGATTCTCCGGCACCAAACAAACCGCATCCGGTTTCAAAGCCAAAGCAAACTTAACCATCTCTGCCGTGTTCGCCATTTCCAAATTCAAAGGTAAAGCCACCTCCCTCTTCAAACGTCTAATATCCTCTTCCTGCATATGACGACGATCCTCACGCAAATGCGCAGTAATTCCATGTGCTCCAGCCTTCTGAGCCTCCAACGCAAAACCTACGGGATCCGGCTCCGCTATCATACCCGGCACTTTTTCCCGATAACGCGCCTGTCTCACAGTTGCCACATGATCCACATTCACCCCGAGACGTAATTTCATTTTTTTCATATTGCTTTTAAGGAAAAAGTCCCCGCATCTGTTTGGCCTGCATGACTCGTTCAATACCCAAACACAACGCCGCATTACGATGACTAATCTTACGCTCTTTCGCCCGCTTCAAAATCGCGGCCAACGCGGGCTCTAAAACACGATACAACCGATCCAACACTTCTACTTCCGACCAAAAAAAATTCTGTAAATCCTGTACCCATTCAAAATAAGAAACAATGACCCCACCAGCATTACACAAAACATCCGGAATCAAAAAAATATCCTCTCTTTCATCAATGATTCCATCCGCTTCAGGAGTTGTCGGGCCATTCGCTGCCTCAGCTAAAATACGACATTTCAATTGATGCGCATTATTTTCTGTAATCGTTCGCTCTACCGCTGCTGGCACTAAAATATCACACGGTTGGACTAAAAGTTCTTCATTACTCATCCATTGCCCCTCGGAAAAGCCTTCCAAAGATCGATTCGCTAGCACGTGAGCCTCAAGCTTTTCTAAATCTAAACCTTTTTCATGAAATAAAGCGCCAGAAAAATCGCTAATTCCTACAATTTTTATTCCGAACCGCCTCAAAGCATAAGCCGCTACACTACCCACATTCCCAAAACCCTGAATAATTGCCGTTGTTCCCTGCGGCTCCATTTGCAAAATTTCCATCACTCGCCCTATCAAAAATGCTACGCCTCGACCCGTGGCCTCTCGTCGCCCCAAAGAGCCCCCAATACTTACTGGCTTACCCGTCACCACTGCTGGCACCGCATGCCCAGCATGCATCGAATAAGTATCCATCATCCATGCCATCGTCTGCTCGTTCGTGCCCATATCCGGCGCCATGACATCTGTTTGTGGGCCAATAAAAGGCATCATCTCTTGTGTATAACGACGCGTCACCATTTCCAACTCGCGCAATGATAACTCACGCGGATTGCAATTGACACCACCCTTGCCACCGCCATAAGGCAATCCCACCAAAGCACATTTCCAACTCATCCACATTGCTAATGCTGCCACCTCACCCAATTCCACTTGTGGACTAAAACGCAAACCACCTTTGGTCGGCCCCAAAGTTAAATGATGCTGCACCCGGTGTCCCCAAAAAACTTGTACTGAACCATCATCCATCAAAACCGGCATCGAAACGGAAATACATCGCTTAGGCTGTTTAATTCGCTCGCGAAATTGTTCCGGCATTCCCAATACATCCGCTGCCCGATCAAACTGTTGACAGGCCATTCTATAGACCGGATCGTCCAAGAGCTTCATGAAGAAAAAAGAAAAATGGCAAAAACCAATAAAAAAGAAAATAATATTCTTCGCACAAATCAAAGAGTAAGAAAATTTTTTAACAAATCTTTACCGCATCGCGTTAAAATAGACTCGGGATGAAATTGCACTCCATAAATGGGCAACTCTTTATGTTGTAATCCCATAATTTCCACCTCTTCCTCGCCCGTGTTTTGGGCTGTGATATTCAAACAAGATGGAAATGTCTCGCGACGAATAACCAAAGAATGATAGCGCGTGGCTTCAAAAGGATTAGGCAAATTTTTAAAAAGTCCCGTGCCGTCATGCGAAATCCATGACGTTTTTCCATGCATCAACCGTTGTGCTCGCACGATCTCGCCCCCAAACGCTTGACCAATACATTGATGTCCCAAACAAACTCCCAACAAAGGCACCCGTTCTCCAAGTTTTTGAATCAGTTGGCAAGAAACTCCCGCCTCGTTCGGTGTGCAAGGGCCTGGCGAAATTAAAATTTTTTCCGGTGCCAGCTTTTCTACTTCATCCACTGTAATTTCATCATTTCGTTTCACAACAAGATTTGCCCCCAACTCGCCCAAATACTGAACAAGATTGTAAGTAAAACTGTCGTAATTATCGATTACTAAAACCATAGTTTGGTAGCTTATCTTATTTTTTGATGCGCGCTAGCTAAAGCTAATGCTTTCATTCCTGCTTTCGCCTTAGAAACACTCTCTTGATATTCTCCCTCCGGAGTAGAATCGGCCACAAGCCCACCACCCGCTTGCAAATAAGCCTTACCCTGCTTTAACAACAACGTGCGAATCGCAATGCACGAATCCAAGTTTCCCGAAAAACTAAAATAGCCCACAGCCCCAGCATAAGTTGCGCGTTGCGTCGGCTCCAATTCTGCAATGATCTGCATCGCTCGCACTTTGGGCGATCCACTCACCGTTCCCGCAGGAAATGTCGCACGCATGACATCGAACATATTTTTTCCTGAATGCAATTCACCTTCGACATGAGAACTCAAATGCATCACATGCGAATAACGTTCTACAGTCATAAATTCCGAAACTTTCACTGTGTTAAACTCACATACACGCCCCACATCATTCCTCGCCAAATCCACCAACATCACATGCTCCGCTCTTTCTTTCTCATCCGCCAATAATTCGGTCTCCATCGCTTTATCCTCCACAGGATTTTCGCGGCGAGGACGCGTTCCGGCAATGGGCCGAACCGTCACTTTATTCTGTTCGCAACGCACATGAATTTCAGGCGAAGAGCCCACCAAAGCAAAATCAGCAAATTCCAAACAAAACATATAAGGCGACGGATTAATCGAACGCAAAGCCCGATACAAATCAATCGCAGAACCCGTATACGAAAATTCAAAACGTTGCGAAGGCACCACTTGAAAAATATCACCCCGTTCAATGTAGCCTTTCATGGCCTGCGCCATTTTCAAGTAATAGTCACGCGTCATATTCGTCTGAAACGAAATATCATCAAAAGACAAATTAGGAAAAAACAGCGTGGGCGACAAAGGCTGCTTTAAACATTGAACAATCTCTTGCAGCTTTTCACAAACGGTTCGATAAACCAATTCAGATTTATCACCTTCTTCAACGATTGCATTCACTACAATTTTCAAACGACGCGTCACATGATCAAAAATCAAAAGCGTGTCACTCAAAATAAAATAAAAATCCGGCACCAGCAAATCATCTTGTTTTGCCATAGGCACGGTTTTCTCAAAATAACGAATCATTTCGTAAGATAAAAATCCAACCGCGCCTCCAAAAAAGAGTGGTAAATGAAGAGGCGTTTGAGCCAAACGATAACGCGCCATCCATTGCTCCAATTCCCGCAAAGGATCACTCGATGTCTCCCATTCTTGAGTTTTTTTCCCCTTCTCTTTTAAAATCATTTTCCCATTTTTAGACTGCAAAATCGCTCGAGGATTAAAACCCACAAAAGAATAACGCGCAAAACGCTCTCCCTGCTCCACCGATTCCAATAAAAACCGATCCCCCTGACCAGCTAATTTCAGATAAGCTGAAACGGGCGTTTCCAAATCCGCTAAAAGCTCTATAGAAACAGGGACAAGATTCCCTTGCTTAGCCAACTGACAAAAAGCAGTAATATCAGGATAAATCGGTAAATTCATAACAACCCATCTTCAATCGAATAGAAAAAGATAATGATAGAAAATTAATCGAAGGGAAAGAACGATCTTACTTCAAAACAAGAAACACAATTTAAGAATAAAAGGTATGCACTCTTTGTAATAATTCCTGATAAACTTGCAAAAAAAGCATGGAATCCACCTGTTTTTCTATTGTCTCCTTTAGCTGTATCTCGTTATTAATAATCGTCCTAAGCGCACTCAAAACGACTAATTTTTGCAACGGCGATATTTTTTCCCATCGCGCCACTTTCATATAACTGTAACAAGCCAATAAGGAAGAAGTGTAAGGATTTCCCTCTTCAACACATGCCAAAAGTAAACTTTTAATAGCAACTCGCCATTGTTCGATCAATTGAAACTCTGGAGAATGTAAATAAGATTCGGAAGACTCCTCACGTAAGACATTCTTATTAACTTCGGATGCTCCAATTGTTTTCACTAGAATCTCCTCCTAATTCATCATAACGTTTTCATTCCTTTAAAAGCTCTTATCGTTTTTCTTGCTGAAGAAAAGTTCTTTTTCACCTTTTTGTTATTTTTTTAATTAGGCTTTTTTGAATAAGCTTGTAAAAAATTTATTTTCTGCACTGCGGATTAATTTAAAATAATATCCAATATAGTTAATAATGAACAATTTGCATTGATAAATTTTGACTTATTGATAGAAAAGCCAAAAGTTATATTGATTAAAAAAAATTTAAAACTCGTGAAAGTAAGCAAAGGAAATATTGTTCGAACCAGCATCACTCTTGACAAAGAGGTTGCTGAAATTGGAAAACGTAACGCAGAAAAAAGAGGGTTTGGCCACTCTTTTTCTGCCTATGTCAGTTGGCTAGTCATTCGAGATGCTAAAGGTGCAGTTTCAAGAGAAGAAATTACGGATGCGACATCTGCTCAAAACCTTGAAGGAACTCCTCAATCGATCACCCCATCCCATAACTCCCCCTCTTCCACAAGTTCTATTAAATTAGAATCAAATCCAACGTCATATCCCGGCTTCAGCTCCCACGATCCTTTTGCTAATTAAATTTTTAAATTGGCAAATTTCTCTATTCTTCCATCACCTGCTCTTGTCGAGCTTGCTGCTTTTCCTGCTTTAAAATTTTTCTTAACCAGGGAACAGATGACAACAACCATATCAACTGCGCCACAATCACAATCACAATCAACCATATCGCCACTTTCCATAAATGACTTTTTCGACGAGGCGCTGGCTTAACAACTTGATTCATTGGCATTAATAAACCGCTTCCTTCGTCACTTGTCAAATTTCTGATTTAAAAAATTGGCCAAGCTCATTGACTTCTCAGATAAATTCTCGCAAAACCTTGACAGTTTAATATGTCTCAGCCCGACCAACAAAAAATGGAAAAAATCGTCGCCCTTTGCAAACGGCGCGGCTTCATCTTTCAATCCTCAGAAGTTTACGGAGGCCTCAATGGCGCTTGGGATTACGGTCCCCTGGGCGTCGAACTCAAGCGCAACGTCAAAGATTACTGGTGGCGATGTCTGGTTCATTTACGCGACGACATCGTAGGTCTTGATGGAGCAATCTTAATGAATCGCACAGTCTGGCAAGCTAGCGGCCATGAAGAAACTTTTACTGATCCGATGATCGACTGCAAAACATGCAAAGGCCGCTTTCGTGCGGATCAAATCAATGAAACCGCTTGCCCTCAAAAACCCAGCAAAACCGTCGCTCAATGCGAAGGTCAAAAAACCGAAGCTCGCAATTTTAACCTCATGTTCAAAACTTACGCTGGTGCCATTGAATCAGACGAAAATCTCGTTTATCTTCGACCTGAAACCGCACAAGCCATCTTCGTCCAATTTCGCAACGTTCTGGACACGTCACGGAAAAAACTGCCATTTGGCATCGCGCAAATCGGCAAAGCTTTTCGCAACGAAATTAACCCGCGCAACTTCACTTTTCGATCTCGCGAATTCGAACAAATGGAGCTGGAATTTTTTGTCAAAGCCGACACCTCCGAAGGATTAAAATGGACCGATTACTGGCTTGAGGAACGGTTGAAATGGTATGAATCCATCGGGATCCCACGCACAAAAATTCGCATTTACGATGTGCCAACAGAAAAATTAGCGCACTACTCAAAAAAAACTTACGATCTGGAATACGAATTTCCCTTCGGCGTTCAAGAA
The DNA here is from genome assembly GCA_019694135.1 of Verrucomicrobiia bacterium. Lineage (NCBI taxonomy): Bacteria > Pseudomonadati > Verrucomicrobiota > Verrucomicrobiia > Verrucomicrobiia bacterium. The sequence continues at coordinate 359,390 of JAIBCM010000003.1, forward strand.
CTCGAAGGCATCGCCTATCGCACCGATTACGATTTAAAACAACACATGGAAAAAAGTGGCAAACCACTCGACTATTTTAATGAAGAAACCAAGGAACGCTTCATTCCTCACGTCGTTGAACCCAGCGCCGGCGTTGATCGCACTGTTCTTGCTCTGCTTTGCGAAGCTTATGATGAAGAAGAAGTCGCCGATGAAAAAGGCAACAAAGAAACGCGCACCGTTTTGCGATTCGTGCCACGCATGGCTCCTATTAAGGTTGGCATTTTCCCTTTACTAAAAAACAAACAACAACTTGTGGAAAAAGCGCAAGAAGTAGCCAACCTGCTCAAACCACACATGACCGTTTTTTATGATGAAGCAGGCGCGATTGGAAGACGCTATCGTCGTCAGGACGAAATTGGCACCCCATTTTGTGTTACGATCGATTTTGAAACCATTGAAAAAACACCAAACACTGTTACTATTCGCGAACGCGATTCGATGAAGCAAATCCGTTTACCAATAAGCGAGTTACTGGCTTATCTCACTGCAAAACTTTAATGATCAGTTTCGTAATTTGATTTATTCTTAACTAGCAACTTATTGCTAAACCGCTTTAAGCCGCAGCCGATGTCAACTTACCAAGGATTTCCTTTTTGGAAACGACGCCCACCATTTGCTCTTTGACTTGTCCATTCTTAAAAATGAGCATTGTAGGAATGGCTCGAATATTATAGCGACCTGCCAGATCCTGATTTTGATCTACCTCAACCTTAGCAATCTTAAATTTGCCTACTGATTCGTTAGCAATTTCATCTAAAAGCGGCGCAATCATTTTACAAGGACCACACCATTCTGCCCAAAAATCAACCAAAACAGGTGTTTCTCCCGAAACTTCACTTTCGAAATTACCACCGTTTAAATGCAAAACATGATCACTAGCCATAAATTTTTTCTTAATAATATTCTACTTAATAATAAAAGGAAATAAAATGGTCGCTAATAAAGCAACGATCACCAAAACTCCCAATATTAAAGTAATATTGTCGGTTCCACCTCCAACAGGAGCCATCGGACTTACCGTCATCGGCTTAACCGGCGCAGTAGGAGTCGTAGCACCTGATTTAGCTGGACCCGTAATAGGTTTGGCTGCTGCCGGCGCGGTCGCAGGTTTAGCCGCTGGCACCGCTCCCGGTGGTTTAACTGCTCCTGGCGCTGCTGTTACAGGCTTGGGAGCTACACCCGCTGGCGTTGCTGCAGGTTTCACTCCGGTTGGTGAAGCAAGTGCAGCACCTGGTGGTCGAGCAGCAGGCCCTGAACCAACAGGAGTCGCTGGGGATCCAGGCGGTTTAGCCGCAGGAGCCGGAACACCTGGAACTAAAGGTCGTGGGGGCAAACTAATTTTTACTGTTTCCTTGCGAGGCGCCGATTCTGCAGAAACCGATGGCAACCGCTTATCGGGTGGCGGAGGCGGTGTCGGAGAACTCGAGCCTGGTGTTGGTGGAGGGGGTGGTGGAGTAGGTATGTTATCAGCCATAAATAAAAAATATTTTTTAATTTAAATTAGTCAACCCTCATTATTAAGGAACCAGAAAAATTTTTCCTGTATAGGGGCATCGCACTTCTGTGCCACGAGCATAAGGCTTTTGCGTTGCTGGATCACGCACATCTACTAATCCTGCTGTCTGCGCATAAGGACTTGTCACAAAACCCGGACGACCTGCCACTTTCATACCATAAGGGTAACGCGGCGCTTGATTCGCATTCGCATTGGGTGGAGGCGGCAAACGACTGGCACCACCGCTCGAATTATCCACAGCCGTCGATGTCGCATCCCCCATCGCAGGTGGAGTATCTGTGCTTGTTGTCCCAGGATTTTCTGGCGAAACAACTTGTTGACCCGCGGCCGAGTCAGTCTGAGTGACACCACTCGGTTGTTCCGCGGAAATATCAACCGGTGCTCGCGAAGATCGAGGTTGAGACGAAGCGCAACCGTTTAAAATCAAACTCATGCTGAATGCAATTCCAATTAAAGATAAAAATTTCATAACTATTCTCCTAGTTAAATTGAGCTGGCAAAATTGCAAGCCTGAAACATCGCATTGACAGAAATCGTTCGTTTGTTAGCTTCACCGACCAAATTTGAAATATTGAAAATAACGCATATGGCAACAAAAACTAAAAAGAAATCGACTCCACGCACCTCAACTACCAAATCCAAAAAATACGTTTACAGCTTTGGCAATGGCCAAGCCGATGGCCACGGAAAAATGAAAGAACTCTTAGGTGGTAAAGGCGCTAATCTCGCCGAAATGACCCGCATCGGCCTCCCTGTTCCTCCAGGCTTTACGATCACCACAGAAGTTTGTACTTATTATTATGATCATCATCGTTCTTATCCCGCAGAACTCAAAAGCCAAATTGAAAAAGCCGTAGCACGCCTCGAAAAATCGTTAGGCAAACAATTCGGCAATGTCGAAAATCCTCTCTTAGTTGCCGTGAGATCCGGCGCGCGCGATTCCATGCCAGGCATGATGGACACCATCTTAAACCTAGGATTAAACGATGAAACCGTTTTCGGTCTCATTGCTAAAACAGGCAACGAACGTTTTGCCTACGACTGCTACCGACGCTTCATTCAAATGTATGGCGACGTAGTCATGGGCGTGCAAAAACGCGAAGGTGAAGAACACGAACCCTTCGAAACCGTTATCGAAGATCTCAAAGAACATCTTTTCCCAGGCAAACATCACGTGGCCGACACCGAATTAGATGCCAACGCTTTGAAAGAACTGGTAAAACGGTTCAAAGCTTTAGTCAAAGAACGCACAGGCAAAGCCTTCCCTTCCTCACCCTGGGAACAACTTCTCGGAGCGATCGGAGCAGTTTTCGGCTCTTGGAATAACGAACGCGCAATCATTTACCGTCGTAAATATGGCATTCCTGATGAATGGGGCACCGCAGTCAACGTACAAGCGATGGTCTTTGGAAACATGGGCGAAACCTCTTGTTCCGGTGTCGCTTTCACTCGAGATCCAGCTTCCGGCGCAAAAGTTTTCTATGGAGAATATCTCATCAACGCCCAAGGTGAAGACGTCGTAGCCGGCGTTCGCACACCCGATCCTGTTGCTACCCTTCAAGTCAAAATGCCGCGTGCCCATCGCGAACTAGAAGACATTCGCAAAACACTCGAAAGCCATTTTCGCGAAATGCAAGATTTCGAATTCACTGTGGAAGAAGGAAAACTTTACATGCTGCAAACGCGCAACGGAAAACGCACCGGTCTTGCTGCGGTTAAAATTGCAGTCGATATGGTAAAAGAAAAACTTCTCAAATGGGAAGAAGCTATCATGCGCGTGCCCGCCGATTCATTGAGCCATCTTTTGGCTCCCATTTTTGATGGCAAAGCGCGTAAAAATGCCAAAGCCATCGCCACCGGCTTACCCGCAGGCCCCGGAGCCGCTACAGGTAAAATTATTTTTAATGCTAACGAAGCTGAAGCCCTGGCGCATAAAGGCCAACGCGTATTGCTCGTTCGCGTCGAAACTTCGCCTGAAGATATTCGTGGCATGCTTGCTGCAGAAGGCATCCTGACTGCGCGCGGCGGTGTCAGTTCTCACGCAGCATTAGTTGCCCGTCAAATGGGTAAAGTTTGCGTGTGCGGTGCTTCTGCCTTGCGCATCGATTACGAAAAACAAACCCTCACCATTGGCGATCAAGTTTTCAAAAAAGGCGACTTTTTCTCCATCGACGGCACCAGTGGCGAAATTTTTGTAGGCGAACTCCCTACCTCCGCCTCCGAAGTCGTGCAAGTACTCGTGGAAAAAAGCTTAAAACCGCAACAAGCCTCCACCTACCAATACTTCGCCCAACTCATGAAATGGGCCGACAAAACTCGCGCCTTACGCGTTCGCACCAATGCGGACACGCCCGATCAAGTTACCACCGCCGTGGCTTTCGGAGCAGAAGGCATCGGGCTTTGCCGCACCGAACATATGTTTTTTGAAGGCGATCGCATCGACGCTGTGCGAGAAATGATTCTCGCCGACTCAAAAGAAGCACGTGAAGCCGCTTTGAAAAAATTGTTGCCATTCCAACGCCAAGATTTCATTGGCATTTTCAAAGCGCTAGATGGTTTGCCCGCTACCATTCGACTTTTGGATCCACCATTACACGAATTCTTGCCGCACGATCACGCACAGCAAGCCGCTCTAGCCAATAAATTGGAAATTCCTGTAGAACGCATTGCCAAACGCGTTCATGAACTGCATGAATTCAACCCCATGCTCGGTCATCGCGGCTGTCGACTCGGCGTCGTTTACCCTGAAATTTCTGAGATGCAAGCACGCGCCATTTTTGAAGCGGCGGCAGAAGTTCAGAAAAAAGGAACAAAAGTTCGACCGGAAATCATGATTCCTCTTGTCGGCTTTCCAAAAGAATTAAAACTGCAACTCGCCATTGTTCGTCGCGTGGCTGAAGCCGTGCAAAAAGAAAAAGGCATTAAACTTCATTACTCCGTTGGAACTATGATTGAAATTCCGCGCGCTTGCGTGGCCGCCGCCAAAATCGCCCAAGACGCTGAATTCTTTAGCTTCGGCACCAACGATCTCACCCAAACTGCTTTAGGCATGAGCCGCGACGATTCCGGTTCATTCTTACCTTTTTATCAACGCGACGAAATCGTAAAAAGCAATCCGTTTGCCTCCATTGATGAAGAAGGCGTGGGCGAATTAATGAAAATTGCCATCAAAAACGGTCGCACCACGCGGCCCGACATCAAATTAGGCATCTGCGGCGAACACGGTGGCGATCCGGCATCGGTCAAATTCTGCCATCGCATCGGCCTAAGCTATGTTAGTTGCTCACCTTATCGCATCCCGATTGCGCAATTAGCCGCAGCCCAAGCCGCTTTAGAAAAGAAAAAATAAAATTGGGCAATGAATTACGCGCTGCGCTATCATCTTCCCGCTTGGATTGGAAGAAGATTAGCGCACGCTTTTTTACAAGTGCGCGTTACGGGCAAAGAAAATATTCCTGCCCAAAGCCCTTTCCTACTTATTGCTAATCACATTAGCCATTTCGACCCGCCACTGCTTGGAATCGTGATCCCCCACTATCTCGCCTGGGTTGTGGCCGCCGACCTTTATACCAATGGACTGCTTCGAAACTTTTTTAACTATGTTAATGCCATCCCCATCAACCGTAAAATGAACGATCGCCGCGCCGTCAAAGCTATTTTATCGCGCGTAAAACAAAATGAAAGCATTGGACTTTTCCCCGAAGGCGGCATTCGTTACGGCAAAGATTCTTTATTGCAAGGCGCGCCCATGAATGAAACCGTCGGCGCTATCGCTCATTTAACGCATGTTCCCATATTGCCCGCTCTCATTTTAGGTAGTGATAAACTTTATCATTATAAAGCCTGGTTTCGCAAAACAACCGTTGATATTGCATTTGCTCCAACCATTTCACCTGACCAATTTTCCGGTAGTTCCTCAGAAATTCGTCAACAAATCAATAGTGCAACCACACAAGCTATTCAAAAACTTTTCCAACAAACAAAAGAAAAATTTCAACTAACCAATTATGATCTCCCCAAATCCGTAGAGGAACGCTGGGCAGGACTATGATTTCAAATCCAAGCGTTTACTTAGCAAAGTTTCCCCATCGAAAACAAAATAACCTTCAAATCTTTGTCTTTGAAAAACTAGCGGCAACCAATGCGCATCATCAGCCCACATGCGATGATAAGGCACTTCCGAAATGTCGCTCCAAAAGGCTAAAGCCTCATCCGTTTCGATAAGCTCCCCTTCATAAGCATCTGCTCGAAAAACAGCGCATTGCAAAGCATAACCATCATGGAACTGAAAAAAGAGTTCGCCAATATGATCAATCTGTTTGGGTAAAATTCCAATCTCCTCCTGAGTTTCACGAATCGCAGCTTGGAGCGCCGTCTCACCTGGATCAATGCGTCCTCCCGGCCCATTCACTTTGCCCGCGCCAAAACCACGCTTTTTGTGAATTAACAAAACCTGATCGCCTTGAACTACAAAACAAAGCACCGCTTTTTCCTTAGGTTTCCAACAACTCCAATCAAAATCCATACTCACATCCTTTCCAAGGTTCGAATTCCTAAAAGTTCACAACCTTGTTTCAAAGTTTCAGCGACTCGACGGCATAACGTCAAACGATGCGCCCGAATGGCAGACTCCGCTTTCAAAACCGGACATTCTTCAAAAAAGGAATGAAATAGACTCGCCAAACGATAAAGATAAAAGCAAAGATGGTGCGGACGTTGCTCCAAAGCCACCTCTTCCAAAACTGCATGCCACTGCAATAAAAGCAAAACCAACTCTCGCTCCTTAGGATGCAAAGCGTCTTGAAGTGCACCTTCTTGGACCTCCATTTCATTGGCTTTACGGATAATGGATTGCGTTCGAACGTAAGCATTCAAAACATAAGGCGCCGTATTGCCATCAAAAGCTAAAAGTTTTTTCCAATCAAAAACATAATCCAAATGCCGATTTTGCACCAAATCCGCATATTTTACGGAACCGATTCCTAAAATTTCTGCGATATTTTGTCGCTCTTTCTCCGATAAATCGGGCCGCCGCTCTTTAACGATTTCCAAAGCACGCGCAACTGCTTCATCCAATAATGCCTCCAACTTTACCGGATCCCCTTCCCGCGTTTTTAACGGTTTTTTATCCGCACCCAAAATCGTGCCAAACGTCACATGAACAAGCCCAACACTCACTTTGCATCGACACGCCGTGGCAAAAAGTTGTTGAAAATGGAGTGTTTGCCGCGAATCCGTCACATACCAAACGGCATCCGGATGAAACTCTTTCACACGATAAAAAAGTGTCGCAATATCAGTCGTCGCATACAACGCCGCCCCATCCGATTTTTGGATAAGAAACGGTTTATCTTTCAAATTCGGCTCATCGAAAAAGACGCAAATAGCGCCTTCACTTTCCTTTGCAACGCCACGAGCAACCAAATCTTCCACAACCATTTTGAGTTGCGGATTATAAAAACTTTCACCCAAAATATGATCAAAACGCACATCAAGTCGTTCATAAATACGATCAAAGGCAGTATGACTTAACGCGCGAAATTTTTCCCAAAGCGCTAGATTTTCTTCGTCGCCTTCCTGCAATTTTTTTAATTCAAAACGTGCTTCTTCTAAAATTTTCTCATCTTTTTGGCTCGCTTCATGAGCCAATTTGTAAAGCCGCTCCATTTCAGCGATGGGATTCTGCTCTAACTTTTCATATGAACCATATTTACGAAATCCAATAATCAACTTTCCAAATTGTGTGCCCCAGTCGCCAATATGATTATCCGTAATTACGCGATGACCTAAAAATCGCATTACACGCGCCAAACAATCTCCCAAAATTGTTGAGCGAATATGCCCCACATGCATCGCCTTAGCCACATTAGGCGCGCTAAAATCAATCACAAGGGTTTGCTTGTTTTTTACACGTGGCGCTGAAGAATAAGACTGAAAAGTTTGGACAATAAAATCATTATTCAATCGCAAATTAATAAATCCCCCGCCTGCTACAGAAAGTTGACCCATTCTTTCATGTTTTGCATTCCACGCTTCAGCGATTTGAGTGGCTAATTCCCGAGGATTTTTACCGGCTTGCTTGCTCAAAGTCATCGCTGCATTGCTTTGATAATCACCAAAACGTGCATCCGCGCAGGGCTGCCAATAATTAAAATTTTCCGGCAATGCAACATCACTCGTTTGCAAAATTTCTTGCAAGCAAAGACTTAACTCCTCCAAAAAAGAACTCATAAAAACGGTTTAGAGATCTACCTGTTTCTCTGCTTCCAAAATTTCCTCTAATTTTTCGGCCGTGTCGGCTTCTAAAAGTTTTTGGCGTTGAGTCTTCGTATTAAGAAATCGCGCTAAGGTAGCCAACGTTTTCAAGTGCAACTGAGTTTGATGCTGAGGCACTAGCAATAAAATAACCAAGCGCACAGGCGCTCCGTCCATCGATTCAAATTCAATTCCCGCTTCCGACCGCCCTAAAGCTGCCACGGCCGTCTCTAATCCAGCAACACCTGCATGGGGAATGGCAATACCACCACCAATACCCGTGCTCATAGAACGTTCGCGCGCTAAAATAGCTTTAGAAGCCGCCTCTTTTTGATCGTTTCCTACCGCATTGGCTCCCACCAATACCTGCAACAATTCTTCAATCGCTTGCCAACGATCTTTGGCTTGCAAATTGGCCTTCACATGAGAAAGCGGCATTAATTCCGATAATTTCATAAGCGACTACCACTAAAGCAAAATTGGTAAAATGACAACCCTAGCTCTCGCATTTCTTTCCACCCCTGCAAAAATCCTATCCACCATTGTTCCCAAGTTAATTGAGGTAATAACAAAATCAGAAAAAAAGTGAGCAGCAAAATATTCATAAGATAAATAAAACTCATCGAAAAAAGCCATCCATGCTGCGTAACATCCGACTGTTCGGTGGTTACTAACATCAAAATAGTAAACGTAAAATGAAAGCTCCACGTCAACCCCAACACAGCATACAAAATGACGTTCCATCCATCTAAAGGCACCCAAAAAGAAAGCAACCACCATAGCCAGATCGCTAACCCGCTATAAATAGGAAAAAAATAAGGCGCAAGCGCGATCCACACATTACTTTTATCCGTGCGCACGTAACCGCCACGAGACGAAACTTTCATTCGAAACACGCTGCCACCAAAAAGCCAAATGCCCAAAGCATGTGTCAACTCATGACCAAACACGTAAAGCCACATCGGTCGTGGTAAAATAAAAAAGAGCAATAGCCAACTCACACAACCCGCGCCAAACCATACTAATGAATTTTGCGCATAAAGTTGCGTTTTCAATTCATAGAGACTCATTCCCAAGGCGTAAGAACACAAAAATGCCAAAGGAATAAGACCTAAAAGACCAATAAAAAATTTTTGCCACTTCACACTTGCTTTTTTTTGCGCTCTTTTTACCGTCTTGGAAATCGTTTTTTATGGCAAATACAAAATCAGCAGCAAAACAAGCGCGTTCTTCACTTCGAAAACGTGCCGTAAACCTTCGTCGTAAACATACTTTGAAGAAATTGGAAAAACAATTTCGTGACCTGGTTCACGCAAAAAAAATCGAAGAAGCTAAAACACTTTTTCCGAAAGTCGTTTCTACGTTTGCTAAAGCTGCTAAGGGAAAAACGATTCATCGCAATAAAGCCAGCCGCAAACAAGCGCGTCTTAGCCAATTGATTAAATAACTGCTAGATAAGCTTAGTTTTTTTACTAAGAAGCTTTGCAGTTCTTAAGTTTTTTCTTAATTTTGAATTGAAAAAGCCGGTTGTCGGACTCGAACCGACGACCAGCGGTTTACAAAACCGCTGCTCTACCACTGAGCTAAACCGGCAGGAATTTTTTTAAGTTATAGAAAACTCTCTAACAAAGCAACTCTCGTATTTATTTACTTTTTCACTCTCCCATTCGAAACACTTCGGGAACTGACTCATCCTCATTGGTGGGAACAGTTTTTTTTTCCGATGATTCTAATTCGAGCACCTCTGCATCTGGATTATCCAAAATCAAATGATCCAATTTCGTTTCTGCGGGTTCCTGCTCTTGAGTGGATTGACGATAATAAAGCGCTCCCACTCCTCCCACAACTACCAGCAATAACAATAAAGCAAAATAAGAAAAAGAACGATCCTTGACGGATTTCCTTCTCGTTTTCGCCTTCAACTTTTTTCTAGGTCTTGTTCGACCTTTCAATGTCGCCATATCTCAATTTCTCTTCTTAGATCAACTCGCTCCGAGAATCAAGCCACACCCAACCCGATCAGGGAATTCGCTTGCGATTACCAATTATTATGATTACTTAAAGCAATCCGTTTATGATTAATCCTAATGATTCGACAAAAATTTCGCGAAGTCTTTTTCTCAAAAAATTAGGTCTTTTCGCTTTAGGCCATTCTTTCCTTGCCCCTTTCGTGCAAGCAGAAAACAGAGAAAAGGATGAACAAGAAACAATACTTCGTGGCGATTCTTTAGAAATTCCCATCGACAAAAGCCAACCCACCTCCGAACTTCCCTTTATCTTGCGCGGCCCACGCGGTAATCCTCGTATCGCTTTAACATTTGACGATGGTCCCAATCCAGGCACAACTGAAAAAATTTTACAAACGCTAGATCAACACCGCGCTAAAGCGACTTTTTTTATGATCGGCAGTCGCGTCAAAGAATACCCAGCCCTAGCACGAGAAGTCCGTGATCAAGGCCACGATATTGGTAATCACTCCTACACTCACCCTCTCCTTACCCGTCTTCCCAAAGCAACAGTTTACAACGAAGTTCAAAAAACCCAACAAGTTATCGAAGACACTTTACATCTTCAATCTCGCTGGTTTCGTCCCCCTTACGGCGCCTTCAAAGCCTCGCAAGCTTCGATTGCTACTGAACTGAAACTAAACATAGTGATTTGGTCCGTGGATCCTCGAGATTGGTCACGACCCGGCGCAAATACTATTCACCGTCGCATTGTTAATCACACCAGTGGTGGCGATATCGTTCTTTGCCACGATATTCATCGGCAAACAGCAGAAGCAGCTCCTTATTTTATTCCTGCACTCATTGATCGCGGTTTTGAATTAGTCACTCTATCCGATTTGCTTTTGGGTTAGCCTGGCTATTCCTAAAAATCTTGAGAACATTCAAAAAAATATATAAATTATAGTATGAGATTTTCTTCAGCACTTAATCAAAAACTTTCCGCATTACGACGGCAACTACCTCAGTTATCTCAAAAATATCACGTGAAATCATTAAGCATTTTTGGCTCGTATGCCAAACACACACAAACCAAAGCCAGTGATATCGACATTTTGGTTGAGTTTAATGAAACTCCAACTCTCTTCGAATTCATCAAGCTTGAAAACCAACTTTCGCGCCTATTAAAAATGAAAGTTGATCTTGTCACCCCCAAAGCACTACGTCCTCAAATCGGTTCCAGAATCTTAAAAGAAATCATAGCCGTGTGAGCTCACGAATTCACCTAGATTATTTAAACGATATTTGGGATTCTATTCACAAAATAGAAGCTTTTACTAAAAAGATAGAAGAAAAAACTTTTTATCACGATAGCAAAACCAATTACGCTGTAGTTCGCGCCCTGGAAATCATAGGCGAAGCAACCAAACAAATTCCTCATTCCTACCGTCAACAACATCCAGATATTCCTTGGAAATTAATGGCTGGCATGCGTGATAAACTTGCTCACGATTATTTCGGAGTAGATTTGGAAATCCTATGGAAAACAGTCAAAGAAGATATTCCAAAACTCAAACACCTGATTCGCCCCTTAATGAAATCAAAAAAATAAATTAAATCGATTTCAACACTTCCAAATCCACTGCATCCGCGTAATAAGAACTTCTCACAAGCGGCCCCGAAGCCACATTTTTAAAGCCAATATTTTTTGCGTAATCGGCCCATTGCTCAAATTCTTGCGGAGTCACCCAACGCGCTACAGGTAAATGCTGCGGGGTAGGTTGCAAATATTGTCCCAAAGTCACCAAATCACAATTCACTCTACGTAAATCTTGCAACGAAGCCATAATTTCAACGTCTGACTCTCCCAATCCCAACATCAAACCCGATTTCGTAATCATCCCAGGCGCCAACGTTTTAATAAACTTCAAAACCTCCAGCGAACGATGGTAAGTCGCTCGCGCGCGAACATGAGATGTTAATCGTTCCACCGTTTCTAAATTATGATTAAAAATATCAGGCTTAACCCTTACCACTTTCGCAATATCTTCCTCTTCGCCCTGAAAATCGCTCGTTAACACCTCAATAATAATCCCAGGATTTTTTTCCCGAACCGCTTGCACCGTTTCCGCAACATGCGCAGCCGCTCCGTCTTTTAAGTCATCACGCGCAACCATTGTAATCACCACATGCCGCAAATGCAATCGTGCCACCGCCTCGGCAACACGCATCGGCTCGTCTGCCTCCAAAGCAAACGGTTTGGCGGTGGCCACCGAACAAAATCCGCAATTACGCGTGCAACGGTCACCCGCCACCATAAAAGTGGCTGTTCCACGACTCCAACATTCCCAACGATTCGGACAACGCGCACTTTCGCAAACCGTATGAAGTTTTAAATCGCGAATCAAATCTGTCGTTTGTTGATACTGAGGCGAAGTCGGTAATTTAAGACGAAACCAATCCGGTTTTCGTCCCGGCTTTACCATCTCTGACTGAGCTTTTGTCAACATTGTTAGCACGACCCTACATAACTTTTTTAAAAGTTCAACTTTACAGCAAAGCCTTTTTCGACGAATGATAAAGCAATATGAAAGAAGAAATTTTTGATGTCGTCGACGAAAAGGATCGAGTGATAGGACAAGTCACGCGACGCGAAATTCATGAAAAAAAATTACTGCATCGCGCCATCCATATTTTCATTTTCGATTCAAGAAATCGTCTCTTTCTTCAAAAACGTTCGCTAATGAAAGATTCCCATCCCGGAAAATGGGATTCCTCTTGCAGCGGTCACTTAGATACTGGCGAAACCTATGCCATCGCCGCTCAGCGCGAATTAAAAGAAGAGTTGGGCATTACCTTCTCCATATCGACTGCCGATAGGATTCTTTATTTGCCAGCTTCCGAAGCAACTGATCAGGAGTTTATACAAGTTTTCCGGTTAATGCATCCCGGCCCGTTCCAATTGCATCCCGAAGAAATTAGCGAAGGTCAATTTTTTGAAATCCATCACATTCAACAATGGATAGAGAAAAAACCCGAAGATTTTGCAACGGCTTTCCACACTATTTTTCACAAATTTCTTACAGCTTGCGATCATTCATCAACCGTTTAAAACAAAGACATGGTGCGATTAACCATTTTAGGAAGTGGCAGTGCGGGCAATTGCGCCTTGGTTGAAGCCGATCAGACTCGTCTTCTCATTGATGCCGGTTTGAGCGGTCGCCAAATTCAAAACCGTCTTTCACAACTCGGAAAAAGTTTGGATGAAATTGACGGTGTGCTCTTAACCCATGAACACAGCGATCATACGCTCGGCCTAACACGGATTTGCCAAAAACGAAATATTCCGATCTACACCAACTCTTTAACCGCCGAATGTATCAAATCCAAACTTCATCCTTCGCAAACTTGGAAACTTTTTACCACGGGCGATCGTTTTACTATTGGGAACTGGGACATTGAAACATTTCCCGTGCCTCACGATGCCTATGATCCGGTCGGTTTCGTTTTACGCTTCCAACAAGTCTGTTTTGGCTTTCTAACTGATCTCGGCCACGCCACACGTCTCGTTATCGAACGCATTCGATCCTGCCACGCCCTTCTCTTGGAAGCCAATCACGATCTCGGCCTGCTCCAAGAAGATCAACGACGGCCCTGGTCTGTGAAACAAAGAATTCTTTCCCGTCACGGCCATCTTTCCAACGATGGAGCAGCTCAAGTGCTCCATGAAATGGCTTCGCAACATCTCAAACACTTATTTTTAGGCCATCTCAGCTCAGATTGTAATCGACCCGAGTTAGCTAGAAACAGTTCCTTAACTGCCTTGGAAAACGTTCACGCATCTCATGTTACTGTAGAAGTCGCCTCTCAAGATCAAGCGACAGCAACTTTAGAACTTTAGCCGAAATAGATTTATGGCTGATATTCGACTGACTCAATCAACGGCTCAAACCCAAATTTTCACGCCTCACATGCAGCAAGCGCTCGCTATTTTGCAAGCGCCTGCCTTGGAATTGCGCTCTCTGGTTCAAGAAGAAATTGCGAAAAATCCAGTTCTAGAAGAAATCACAGAAGCACCTTCAGAAGAATGGGAAGAAATCACACAAGAAAAAACCGAGCCACTTACAAACAAAAGTGAAGAATCTGAAGTAAGCTGGGACCTTTCATCAATACGCCATTCCCATAGAGATCAGGATGAAGCACAAAGGCGCCAGTTTTTTTTTGATTCTCTCACTAAACCCGAAACATTGGCAGAACATCTCACTCAACAACTGCACTTAAATAGCTCTGATCCTCAGCAAATTCAAATCGGTGAAATTATCATTGGCAGCCTCGACAGTGACGGTTTTTTGCGCATTTCCCTGGATGAAATTAGCAATCTCTCCCACAGCAACAACGAATCGGTAAAAGCAACCTTGCAACTCATTCAAGGCTTTCATCCCAGCGGTATTGCTGCACGCGATCTGAAAGAATGCTTACTATTGCAACTACAGCGCCTGGGCAAAACTAAATCATTAGAATCGATTTTAGTCGCTAATCACTTGGAAGATTTGGCACATCATCGCTACGAAATTTTAGCCAAACAATTACAGACCGATCCTAACACTATCCAAGCCGCTGCTCAAACCATTGCTAAACTCGATCCTAAACCAGGTCGCGCTTTTCTGCCCGAAGAAAAACATCAAATCGTGCGAGCCGAATTCGCCGTGCGAAAAGTGAAAGAAGATTGGAAAATTATTTTTAATCCTCACGCTTCTCCTCGACTCAAAATTAGCGACACCTATAAAGATATGCTCGCCTCAAATAATGGCGATAGCAAAGAAGTCCGCGACTATTTGCGCGAAAAAATTCGTTCTGGTCGATCGTTTATGGACTGGATTCAACAACGCCAAGACACGTTACAAAAAATCGCGCAAGTTATTATCGAAAAACAAAGAGATTTTTTTGAGCACGGCGTGTCTCACTTAAAACCCTTAACACTCGCTCAAGTGGCGCAAGAAATTGGCATTCACGAAACCACAGTAAGCCGCGCCATTGCCAATAAATATATGGACACCCCGTGGGGCATTCAGGAATTAAAATTCTTTTTCACCTCGGGCTATCGCAACCATGCTTCCGGACAAATTATTTCCAATCAAAGCATCAAAGAATCACTACGCGAACTGATAGAACACGAAGACAAACGCAACCCGTATTCCGATGAAGAAATCATTAAAATTTTTTCCGAACGCGGCATTACTATTGCGCGCCGAACCATTGCCAAATATCGCAAAGAACTTAAAATTCTCCCTTCCAGCCTGCGGCGTGTTTTGTAATGATATTCCCCACCGCATGATTTCTTTTGAACAATTAACTCACTGGCGCCCAACACGCCCAACTTATGGCGTCATCGGCTACCCCATAAAGCACTCGCTATCGCCCATCATGCAACAAGCCGCTATGCATGCATTAGGATTAGACGCTGATTATTTGGCTTTTGAAATCCCGCCTGATCAACTCATTCCCTCTCTGGAACATCTAGAAAAAATAGGTGTTAAAGGAATTAATCTTACCCTACCCCACAAAACTCAAGTTTTACCTTGGCTACATGAAACTTCCAACGAAGTCAAAGCCATTGGTGCGGCTAACACTATCAAATTCGATGCTGGTTTGCGAAAAGGTTATAACACCGATGCACCCGGTTTTTCTCGAGCTATCGAAACAGTTTTCAAGAAAAAACTCCGCGAACTTCGCATCCTACTCTTGGGAGCCGGTGGTGCGGGTCGAGCAATCGCTTTTCAAGCGATATCTGAAAAATGCCAGAAATTAGTGATCGTCAATCGAACAATAGAAAAAGCAGAGCAATTAATAAAAGAGCTTTCCTCTTCGGCTTCCACTTTCAAAAACAGCAACGTGACCTACCTCACTTTTTCTTCATCCGATCAACTTACCAAAGAACTCGCGAATAGTGATCTGATTGTCAATACAACCTCTTTAGGTCTTCGCGAAAATGATCCTTCACTCATTCCCAGAGATTGGTTTCAACCGAATCATCTACTTTTTGACACCATTTATCAACCCTCTGTCACTTCCCTCATGCGCGAAGCACAAAGCGCGGGAGCTCAAACTGCTAATGGCCTATTCATGCTTCTCTATCAAGGCGCGCTTGCTTTTGAAATTTGGTTCTCGCAACCTGCGCCGATTGATGTCATGAAACAAGCCCTATTCCAAACTCAAATTTGACATGTCGCTTCAAACCAATCCGTTTTTTTTGCTTATCGTTTTTATCGTAGGCGCATGCGTGGGATCTTTTCTCAACGTTTGCATCTATCGCATTCCCCGCGATATTTCTATCGTCTCTCCTCGTTCCTTCTGTCCATTATGCGGAGAACCTATCGCTTGGTATTATAATTTACCTATTATCTCTTGGATCGGATTAGGTGGAAAAACTCAATGCTGCGGCACACCGTTTAGTTGGCGTTATCCCTTTGTGGAATTATTAACTGCATCCCTTTTCACGTTATTATTTTTTCAATTTCACTGGGCCACTGCCCTAGCCTACTCCATATTGTGCGCTTTATTAATCATTGGATTTTTTACCGATCTCGATCATCTTATGATTCCTGACGCTGTCACGGTTGGCGGTTTTTTTTTAGGAATCATCGCTTCAACACTTTTACCCGAACTTCATGACACGCTTAACCGCTGGAATGCTCTGAAACAAGCTGCCTCAGGCGCTTTTGTCGGCGCTGGAATCCTAGGCGTTGTCGCCTGGGTAGGTGGTCGCGTTTTAAAAAAAGAAGCCATGGGCATGGGCGACGTAAAACTTATGGCCTGTTTGGGCGCATTTCTGGGTTGGCAAGCCACACTTTTTTGTATCATGATCGGCTCCTTAATCGGCACAGTTATCGGTATTGGCATCTTAATCGCACAAAGAAAAAAATGGGGTTCCCACGTCATGCTCCCCTTTGGCCCCCCCCTTATGATTGCCGCTATTTTCTGGATTTTGGGTGGCAAAAAAATTTGGCAAACTTATTGGTTAACTTTATAATTTTCATGTTTAGTGGACAAGGCAACTCACTAAGCTTTGATAATTTATTCCCAAAACTTATAAAGCTGATAAATCTATTTACATTTAAATATGACTACAAAAGAAATTTTTCAAAAACAAGGTCATTACTGCTTTCGTTGGAGAAGCTATCTTCCTTTAATCTTGTTGCCTTTATTACTATTAAGCCTACCTAATGCAGAAATCATTAAAACCCATTTCGGAAAAGCCACGGGCGAATTTTGGAAATGGGGATGCGTTTTCATTTCTTCCCTAGGTTTTTTAATAAGATGTTTAGTAATAGGTTACGCTCCCGGTGGCACTTCTGGAAGAAATGCTAAACAACAACGGGCTGACCGACTGAATCAAACCGGAATCTATTCACTAGTAAGAAATCCCCTTTATTTAGGTAATTTTTTAATGGTTTTAGGTGTAGCGCTTTTTACCGAAACTTTTTGGTTTATTATTATCACAATAGTCGTTTTTACTCTATTCTATGAAAGAATTATTTTGATCGAGGAAGAATTTCTTCAACACAAATTCGGTGAAGTTTTTATCAATTGGGCGCAAAAAACCCCTGCTTTTATTCCTAAATTTCATGGTTGGATTCAACCGGATTTGCCATTTTCTTTTAAAAATGTTTTGAAAAGAGAATACAGCGGTTTTTTAATAACCACTTTACTTTTTATTGGAATCGATTTTCTTTCTGACCATTTCTTTGAACATCGAAACCAAGAACGTTTCCTCTGGCTTATTACTCTCGCTATCTCTTTCACCATTTATTTCATACTTCGAACACTTAAAAAAAAGACATTATTACTTCATAAAAAAGGACGATAAATTTTTATTTAGCATAATTCTTAAAAAGCTTGGTTTTACTCTTTGGCAAATGAAATAATCTTTTACGTTTATGGGACTAAATAATGACCGACGATCTTTTTGATATTACTCTTCATGACGCTCAGAAAAAACATCGTGAGTGGGCTTCCGTCATCGAACATCACAATCGTCTTTATTATGAAGAAGCACAACCAGAAATCACGGATGCGGAATTTGACAAGCTTTATCACGATTTGCAAGAGTTGGAAAAACGTTTTCCACAACTCATTACTCTAGATTCGCCAACACAAAAGGTGGGCGGTCGACCGTTGCAAGAATTCCAGCGAGTGCAACATTTGTTGCCTATGCTTTCTTTAGAAAAAGCGGAAACCAAAGAAAAACTGATCAATTTCGAAACGCGCATTAAAAAACGTCTTCCGGGCGAATCCGTGCAATTCGTGTTGGAACCCAAAGTCGATGGAGTTTCGATCAGTTTGCGCTATGAAAAAGGAAAATTCACTGTCGGCACAACTCGCGGTGATGGTCGAAGTGGCGACGATATTACTGAAAATCTTAAAACGATTCCGACCATTCCTCATGATTTGAAATGGAAAAATCCACCCGCGCTATTGGAGGTTCGAGGTGAAGTCTATATGACTGCCGAAGGATTTGAAAAATTGAATGAGACAATGCGAATTAAAGGAGAAAAAACTTTTCAAAATCCGCGCAATGCGGCAGCGGGTTCCCTAAAACAGCTCGATCCTCGTCTCGTGGCTCGACGGCCCTTGCGAGCAGTTCTTTATTCGCTCGGAGCTTGTGAAGGCATTGAAATTAAAACCCAAGATGAGTTTTTAAAGCAACTCAAAGCATTAGGATTTGAAACACCTCCATTAACTTATGTCGTGACCACGGTCGATGAAGCCATGGAACGAGTAGAAATTTTTAAAGAGAAAAGTGATCAATTTCCTTTTGAAATTGATGGCGTGGTTTTCAAAGTCAACTGTCTCGAGCAATGGTCACGACTTCCGGCAACGGCTCATGCTCCAGGTTATGCGATCGCTTACAAACCCGCGCATTGGGTCAAAGAAGCCGAAACCCGTATTCGAGATATCACAATCCAAGTTGGACGCACAGGCGTGCTGACTCCGGTCGCAGAATTGGAACCCGTTTTTCTTTCGGGTTCCACTATTTCTCGAGCAACTTTGCACAATGAAGATGAAATTAAGAAAAAAGATATCCGAATCGGTGACGCAGTGATGATTCAAAAAGCAGGGGCTGTGATTCCTGCAGTCGTGCGAGTAATTAAAGAAAAACGTCCTTCCCACGCGAAACCTTTTCATTTTTACGAGTCCATCCACGGCAAATGTCCGGTTTGCCAAGAACCCATTCACCGCGATCCCAAGTTCGCTGCCTGGCGTTGCGAAAATTTGCAATGTCCCGCGCAAAACACGCGTCGTGTCGCCTATTTTTGTCAGCGTAATGCGCTGGATATTGAAAGTTTGGGCGCGATTGTTGCGGAATCTTTAGTGGAAGCAGAATGGGTCAAAGAACCTTTAGACCTTTTTGAATTAACGGAAGAAAAATTTGCCACGCTAAACCTCGGCACAGAAACTGAACCGCGCGTTTTTGGGCAAAAAAATGCCAGAAAAGCTTTAGCTGCTTTAGAACGCGCAAAAACTTTTCCTTTAGAGCGCTGGTTGAACGCGCTCGCTATTCCTGAAATGGGCGAAGCAACAGCTTACGAAATCGCGCAATTTCATCCTGATTTAGAATCCGTAGCAAATTCGAAGCTATTACATCATGTGGCGGCAATCGCCCAAAAAACTGAAGAAGCTGCTCACATAAAATCGCTTATCAAAAAAAACGCTTCCCAAGAATCGCAACAACATTATGAAAAATTAAAAAAAGAAATCGAAACGCTCGGCGATGAATTGGTAGAACAAAATTTTTCCGAAAAACGCAGTTCCAAAGGCATTCCCAAATATGTTTATCGCATCGGACCGAGCGTTTCTCAAAGCATTCTCGATTTTTTCCAATCGCAACGCGGAAAAAATATTCTTCAACGTTTGCGAGAATTACACATCCATCCACAATCTCAAATCACTTCCAAGCCTCAATCGAACCTACCTCTAAGCGATAAAACGTTTGTCATTACCGGCACCTTAAGTGAATCTCGCAGCCATTTTGAAAATAAAATTCGCGAACTGGGTGGCAAAGTAACAAGCGCGGTGAGTTCTCAAACGTCCTATGTTGTAGCTGGCGCCGATCCCGGCTCCAAACTAGATAAAGCCAAGAAACTTGGTGTACCTATTCTTAATGAAGTCGATTTTGAAAAGCTTGCGAAGTCTTAAGCATCCGATATCTTATTTTTCATGAAAATTTTATCCATTTCTCTCCTATTTTCAGCGCTCTATACATTACCCCTTTTCGCTCAAAACAATCCCGCACAACGTGAAGATGCCCGTGTGGAACGCGAAAAAGTGCTTCGAGCTGCCGACCAGCTAGAAATTTTATTACCTCAACTGGATTCTTTGAAAAATGAGGTGCAAACCTTAAAAACACAAGTGGATCGGTTACAGTTGGAAAATGCAGCGTTGAAAAAAAATTTGAGCGAGTTGGAAGTTTCGCGCACGAAAGAAAGAGACGCGCTTCTCGATGAAGTCAGTAAAATTATGGCGGAATCCAAATCTGCAAAACCCATTCTGAAATCTCAAGCAACAACTTCCACTAACACCACAGCACCCGCTCCTATTGTTGCCAAACCTATAGCAACCAAACCTGTAGCCGCTTCAACCACCAATCAACCTGCTCAAGAGCAAGTAGGTTACGAGCATGTGGTAGGCCCGGGCCAAACAGTTTCTTCGATTGCAAAAGCTTTTAATGAAGCCGGCGTCAAGGTCACGGTGAAAGACATTATCCAAGCCAATCATTTGGATGCCGATGCAAAAGTTCGAATTGGTCAAAAACTTTTTATTCCTAAAAAATAGTCTCCTGGTAAAAAAGGGGAGAAAGTTTTTTATCTCGGTCCTACTACTTTAAATTTTCGTTTCCCTTTTATTTTAGGATCTTGATACATAAAACTGCCCATTGTAATCGTTCGCCTTTTTTGAGTCACCGGAATAGAACCAGACATCGCACGAATGCGCTGCGCTACTGGAATTGGAGGCCCAACCGTTGCCGCAAAGTTAGAGTTAATAAAATAGCCTTGTCCCGGTTTTTTTCCTTTTTGAAAAACCAACACATTATCTTTATCACTTTCATGATACATGGCACGCACCCGTCCTGGCAATTTTTTTGGCAATCCTATGATATCGTGTAAGTTAGTGTAATCGGGTCCCAACAACACTTTTACGTTTTGTTTTTGAGTTAAAATGATATCGAGATTTCCGTCTTGATCCACATCACCCGAAGCCTGAACATGGCCGCTAGCAAAAGCAAACGGTAATACTTTCTCTTCTTGCAATTCATTTTGAATTAACAGCGGATCTACCCAATAACGCGCTAGGCGAAATTGCTTACTTCTACAAAAAACCAAGCTACTAAAAATACCCAGACTATTTCCTACCAGTGTTTTCCTTACTCCTAATGACCCCAAAAATCTCCAATCTTCCGGCAAACTCATATCCAAGACTCCCATTAAATGATTGTCTGCAACATTTAATATCGCGACTTGCTCCACATTTTCTTCCTCTCCATCGAAAGAAAACCAAGAAAATCTTCGACCCTTGCGATAAACTAAAATATCGCCAAATCCATCTCCGGTAAAATCGCCCGAATGATAAACACCCCCCGGGGCAACGGGATGAGCCCAATCAAAATTTGTCATCTCTTCAAAAGAAAACACTTGCACTCGATTATTGTTCGCGTCAGTCACATATAATCGATCAGACGCCAAAGAAGTAACTGCTAGACCTGCGGGTTCATTAAATTGTGCGGATTGCTTACCCAAAGCACCAAATTGTGTTAAATAATTTGTCGCAGTATAAATATGAATCGTATGAAATTGTTCTATCGATCCGATAATAAAATTATTTTGATAAACGACCAAATCATAAAGCACCGAAGTTACGGGCGTCAGAGTTTCTATGCCACTATTTTCTGATTTCGTTGAGATTTCACTCAGAAAAATTCCATCGGCATTATAGCGTTGAATCAAATTCCCATTCGGTCGATTGCAACTTATCAACCAATCACCCTGCCCATCCACAGTCAATCCCCAAATATCCGTTTCGTTAGAAAAAACAAAATTCGTCAAAAATCCACCCACACTATTAAATTTTGCCACACGATGATTATGCCAATCAACCACATAAACATTTTCTGCTTCACCAATGGCAATTTGTCGCGGACAATATAATTCTCCATCTTTTTCTCCAGTCGATCCAAATTTCATGAAATATTGAAAATTTTTATCAAACACATGAACACAATTTGCTTCAATATCAGTCACATAAATATTACCAAGCCGACCAATTGCCAAAGCATAAGGCTTAACAAAATTGGTGCTGCTAAACTTCGTTAAATACACGCCATTACTAGTAAAAACCTGAATACGCTCTTTGTCTAAAACATACGCCCTACCGGAAAAATCGAAGGCAATATCCTTAGGTTTTGAAAACTCTCCATCGCCAGACCCTGCTTTACCAAATTCAAAAAGAAACTTAGGCTTTAAAATTGTATCAGCTTTAATAAAGCTGAATCCCAGAATGCTCCAGGTTATTATGCCAATAAAATATTTCATATTTTAAAACTTATCGCGGCCCAATAATTTTAAAAGTGCCATTGCCATAAGGCGATCGAGGAAGACGATAACGCAAGGAACCTGCTTTAATCTTGCGCCCTTTTTTAACAACGGGAGTCGCTCCCATCATTGCTCGGATTTTTCTTCGCACAGGAATAACCTTTAAAAAAGTCGCTGTCAAATCAGGAGCAATGGAATACGCCACGGCATTTTCCCTTCTTTTTTGAAAAACCAAAGCACTATTTTCTTCTCCCTGGTGATAAATGGCATGAACCCGACCCGGCAAAGGCGTAGTCAACCCCTTTATTTCTTTTGACTCTCGATAATCGGGCCCCAACAAAACACGAAGCGTTTGTTTTTTGACTAATACCAAATCCAGAAACCCATCTTGATTCAAATCGCCCGACGCTCGGAGATGTCCTATCTTAAATGGAATAGGCAAAATCCGCGCTTCTAAATCACTATTCCATAAAGGCAAAGCCTCATCCACCCAGTAATGGATTAAGGCAAAATATTTTTTGCATTTGAAAACCAAACTTCCTAATACACCCATACTGTTGCCTAAAATAGGTTTACCAAAACTAATAGCTCTACCCTCAGGAATTTTCCAGAATAAAGAACTGATATTTTTTTCGTTAACTAGCGTGTTCTCATAAAAATTTAGCAATTTAGTTTGTGGCGATCTTGGACTATCATCACCTTGATAACCATGAGTTGTAGAAAATTTTCCTGATCGATAAACGATCAAGTCGGCATATCCATCACCCAAAAAATCGCCCGAAACATAATCTTTAGAAAACGCATTAAAATTCGTGATTGTTTCAAATGCAAAAACCTGAATCCGATGATTATCCCAATCTGCTACATACAGCTTATCTCGCTGCAAGGGATTAACAGCTAATCCATAGGGACTATCAAACTGTCCCGAATCATTTCCCAACAAACCAAATTGAGACTGATAGCTAAAAGGACGATAAATCTGAATCACAGAACCTACCCAATCCGAACCCAAAATATAGCCTTGTCCTAAAACTGCGAGATCAGAAAACACCCTGGGGTTTTGAGTGCTCAGGGAGCGAACCAATTTCCCTTGAGAATCATAAACATTAATTTTATTGCCCCAAACACTTTTAAGACTGACATGTAAATTACCCCAAGCATCGAAAGCGATGCCTCCCAAGTATTGATAAGCATCCTCTGGTGATAAATTTTCTACCTCTGGAAATTTAATTTCAGATAAATAACTTCCCTGACTATCAAACGCCTGCACGCGTTTATTGCCCCCATCCATGACATAAACATCTTCTCCACGAATTGCAATCTCCGTAGGCCAATTAAACTGGCCTGGCCCACTACCATGAATGCCAAAACGTTTTTTATAATTAAAATTCTTATCAAAAACATGCACACAATCCAAACCCCCATCGGAAACATAAATATCGCCCAACCTTCCCACCGCTATCGACTCGGGTTCAGAAAATTGTTCAGGACCATTCCCCACAGAACCAAACTTTCCAATAAAAACTCCATTACTGGTAAAAACTTGCACTCGCGCTTTTTCATCTCCTTGGGTATCCAATACATAAATCTTATTGTCCCAATCCACTGCAATATCTTTAGGCCCTTGAATCGCATCATTATCCAAAACATCTTCGCCACCAAACTCCCCATCCCCTAAGCCCCGTTTGCCAAATTCAAACAAAAACTTGGGCTTTAACCAATCTTCACTCCACGCCTTGTCGGAAAGCCACCCAATAATACAATATAACAAAAAAATACCCTTTAATTTCATTCCTGTTCCTCTAAATACAAATTTAAAGTCGAAATAGCAAAAAGCAACGGAAAATTCTAAAGAAAACAATTATAATTTAAGGCCAATTGCTTCAAGTAACACTCTATCGTCTTCCACCTCAGGATTTTCTGCTGTCAACAGTTTCTCCCCATAAAAAATAGAGTTGGCGCCTGCTAAAAAACAAAGCGTTTGCGCTTCTTTCGATAAATGGCGACGCCCTGCCGATAAACGCACGCGCGCTTTGGGAAAAAGAATACGCGTCGTGGCAATCATTCGCACCAAATCCAAACTATCAATGGGCGTTTGATTTTCCAAAGGAGTGCCCGGCATCGCCATCAAACAATTAATCGGAATGCTCTCGGGTTGCGGATTAAATGAACTCAAAACCTCCAATAAGCGAAGTCGATCTTTGACATTTTCTCCCATTCCTAAAATTCCGCCGCAACACACCGAAATTCCAGCTTGCTGCACATATCGAATCGTTTTTAATCGATCTTCAAACGTGTGCGTCGACACAATCTGCGAGTAAAATTCTGGACTCGTGTCCAAATTATGATTGTAAGCGGTCAATCCCGCTTCTTTTAACGCTTGCGCAGCGCCTTCCGAAAGCTCACCGAGCGTCACACACACTTCCATTCCCAATTTGCTCACCTCACGAACGGTTTCCAGCACCGATTCAAATTTCTTTTCCCCCTCGCGCACGCCTTTCCATGCCGCTCCCATACAAAATCGCGTTGCCCCCTGCTCTTTCGCCTCGCGCGCTAAGGGTAAAACCTCTTCCACCGACATCAATCGCTCTGCCTTCACCCCCGTTTGATAGCGAGCGCTTTGCGCGCAATAAGAGCAATCTTCGCTGCATCCGCCTGTTTTAATGCTCAACAAACGGCAAAGTTGAATCTCGTCTTTAGACCAATGCTCACGATAAATTTTGCGCGCGTGATCAATTAACTCTAAAAGTGGCAACTCATAAACCGACTGAATTTCTGACAAAGTCCAAACCCTCATCATTCCCCTATGTCCTCATTCCACAACTCAGGATTTTCGCGAATAAAAGTCTCCATCATATCAATACAGGTCGGATCTTGCAAAACCTCGACCGCAACCCCTCGCGAACGCAAAAGCTCTTCCTCGCCCATAAACGTCTTATTTTCACCCACAACCACCTTGGGAATGCCATAAAGCAAAATCGCGCCACTACACATTGGGCACGGTGATAATGTCGTATATAAAACCGATTCACGATAAACTTTAGCAGGTTGCCGCCCTGCATTTTCTAAAGCATTCATTTCACCATGATGAATCGCGCTACCCTCCTGAACACGACGATTGTGACCTCGTCCAATAATTTTTCCTTGATGCACTAAGACTGATCCAATCGGAATGCCTTTTTCCTGTTTACCCTTTTGGGCTTCATCAATCGCTGCTTGTAAAAATGGATCCATAATTATTATTCTAATGCTATCCCAAAGTCGCTGTCCACTCTTCTCGAGGCGTGCGAGAACAAAAATCGGCAAACGACTCGCCTGAATTGCGCTTATCTTGATAATAGCGCAAAACCTTTTCGATCACATTATGAATTTCCGTGCTCAAAACTTTGCCTTTCACCAATTGATTAAAACGGGCATCACGTCCCACTTTACCTCCTAAAAACATATCAAAACATTCTGTGGAAACACCGTTCACTTTTGTCATCCCACCGCGAAAACCAATATCGGCAATTTGATGTTGACCACAAGAACTTGGGCAGCCACTGAAATGAATGCGAATTTTTTCATCATAAAACGCGCACTGTTTTTCCAGTTGAGCAACCAGCTCAATCATACGATTTTTTGTTTCGGCAATCGCTAAATTACAAAACTCGATGCCCGTGCACGAAACACATCCTTGCCGAAAATTACTGGGATTCCAGGCCAATCCAAGAGATTCGATTTCTTTTTTTAAGGGTTCAACATTGGCTTGAGGCACATTCAGAATAATCAAATTCTGCTTATTCGTCGTGCGAATCGCATCTTGAGCTGGCTTGCAATAACGTCGCGCAAGATCCGCAATGGCTTTGAGTTGATGAAATCGAGCTCTTCCTCCCGCAAAGCTTATGCCCACGTAATACAAACCCGATTGTTTTTGCGCGCAAACCGCCAAATGATCACTTTCCGGATCATGAGGAAAATCAAATTCAGTATGCCGATCAAATTGTTTACCCGATAATCGCTCCAATTCCGCCACCACTTTATCCACACCCCAATCCGCCACTAAAAACTTAAAACGCGCTTTATTGCGAGCATGGCGATAACCGTAGTCGCGATAAATCACAGAAATATAATGTGCCACGGTTAACACCTCTTCTTCAGGAATAAAAATAGGCAATGTCTTCGCTAAATGAGGAGCCGAAGAAAGTCCGCCGCCCACTTTTAGGCCAAATCCCACCTCTTTTTGCCCGTTAACCGTTCGTTCCAATCCAAAAAATCCCACGCAATTAATATCGGGTTGCGCGCAATGAATACGACAACCTGAAATCGAAATTTTATATTTACGCGGCAAATTGGAAAACTCGCGATTATCCGTCAAATGCTGACTAATCACATGCAAATAAGGCGTCGCATCAATAATTTCCTCATGATCAATTCCCGCTACGGGACAACCCACCACATTGCGCGTGTCATCTCCACAAGCGCCCGATGTGGTAATGCCCACAGCTTTCAATCGCGCAAAAATATCGGTAAAATGTTCAATTCGCAACCAATGCATTTGAAAAGTTTGTCGCGTAGTAATATCAGCGATGCCATGCCCATATTGCTCCGCTAAATCCGCAATCACATCCAACTGCGCGGCATTCAATTGTCCACCCGGAATTTTGGTACGCAACATGAAATAGCCACTGTCTTTGGGACGTTGACGATAAACACCAAACCATTTCAAACGATCAAAATCGTCTTCTGGAATACTCGCAAACCCCGTTTCGGCATAACGCGCAATATCCGGTAAAACATCCAACCCATCCTTCGCCACTTTCAGCTTCTCCATAGGAGTTTCGCCAGGGGTGAAATTGCGAGGTGTCGATAAAGGTACAGAATTCATACGTCTCTAGAATTTTAAACAAGATTTCAAGTTTTTCAATCCCAACCACAGAAACCTGGCTAGGAAACCGTTTTGGTTTTGACTTTGATCTTTTTACGTTTTTCGTGCAGCTTGCGTCGTTTGCGTTTAATAATTTTGTTATATTGTTTTCCCATAAATGAAAGTAAGCATAAGAAAAAAGTAACGACCATTTGTCAAGAACAACCTGAAATGAAGATTGATTTTTAATAAATCTTTTGCTAAAACAGTTAGTCATGCGCATCAACTCTCAACTCCTTCGCCCTGCTGCTATATCGGGGTCAAAGCGCTCGCAACCGCGCTCTTTTTGGAGTTGGTTGAGCCAGATCACTCAAATTCTCATCTTTCTTGCGGCTGGCATTTTGATTTATCTCTTTTTTGTTCCCTCCTTCGATAAATCGCGTGAATTAAAACGCGATCTAACCAATTACGACATTGAAATTGATCGCGAAAAAAATCGTAATGACTCGCTTTATCAAGAAGCTGACGCGCTCAATCATGACACTGATGCGATTGAACGCTTGGCGCGAGATCGACTGAATCTAGCGCGAGAAGATGAACTTGTTTTCCGATTTGAACCTTACGAAAAACAAAAAGCGACGTCGGCCAACGTCACAACGTCTCGTCAAGAACCCGTTTGGTAATTTGCCCGTAGGCATCGATACGACGATCGCGAAAAAAGGGCCAATGCGTTCGAGTAAAATCTACTTTCGTTAAATCCACCTCTGCCACTAGCACTTCTTCTTTTTGTTGCGAAGCTTTTTTCAAAATGATACCTTGCGTGTCAGCTACAAAACTTTGGCCCCAAAACTCGATGCCTTGCTGATCACTATCACCTTTTAACTTTTCGTGGCCGATTCGATTCGCGACCGCAACGTAACAACCATTGGCTACCGCATGAGCCCGTTGAATCGTTTCCCACGCTTGATGCTGCGCTTCACCATATTCCGCTTTTTCCTGAGGATGCCAACCAATGGCCGTAGGATAAAACAAAATTTCCGCACCCTGCAAAGCCGTCAAACGCGCCGCTTCCGGATACCACTGATCCCAACAGATTAAAACACCAATTTTGCCATACCGTGTTTGCCACGCGCGAAAACCTAAATCGCCCGGAGTGAAATAAAATTTTTCGTAATAGCGAGGATCATCGGGAATATGCATTTTACGATATCGCCCCAATAAAGAACCATCCGCATCCACCACAATCGCAGTGTTGTGATAAACTCCAGCCAGGCGCTGTTCAAAGAGTGAGCCGATCAACACGATTTTTTTTTCTTGGGCAAGTTGACAAAATGATTTCGTGCTTGGCCCATCGGGAATAGGTTCAGCCAATCCAAAATAATCATGATTTTCTTCCTGACAAAAATAAGGTGAAGCAAAAAGTTCCTCCGTACAAATGATCTGAGCACCCTGTTCTGCCGCCTTCCGAATTAAAGCCAATTGACGCTCTAAATTATCTACAGGCTTAGGATCCGCATGCGTTTGAATCAAACCCACCTTAACCATTCTCGAAGAAGTCGCACCAGCCATATATCAAGCCACCGCGCTTTGCTGTTCCAATTTCACCACGCACAAAGGATAACGTAATTTCAGATCGTCACCCAAATAAATTTCCACATGGTAAGCGCCGTAAACATCAAACTGTAGTCCAGGAAAAAAATGCACATTTGTGGCATGAGCTTCCAAATGATTCAGTTCAAACGTCACCTGATTTTCGCATATCACTTTTTCTTCATCAGGACTCATGATGCGCGCTTTTTGCAAAAACTTGCCCGCACCACTGCTCCAACGCGTCCAAAGACAAAACTTTAATAACCGAACCGGAAGTTGAGGCGCAAAAATGGCGTTAATGACTCCTACCAACGTTTGCGATCCATTGACTTCCATACGAACATCTTCACAAGCCATCGACGCTTGAAGATCGGGAGTGACTATTTCTTCCATATTTTTTAATTAAAGAAAAACTCCTTAATACGCAAGCGAACCTTCTACCACACCGCTTGAATCGCACGCCGCTGTCCACTGGCTCTTTCCAAATAAAAAAGTTGCTTATGCGTTTGCGCAAATTCATGCAACAAACGCGTCACTTTCACATCATAACAACAATATTCCGCAATGTCCGACCATCGCTCTTGCTGAAACCACTTTAACGCATCCATACCTTCCGCTGTCTTGCCCACGCCTAATGTCGCTTGAGCAATGGAATCGAGTTTCAAACGCATGCCCAACGTTTTCTCGATTTCCACCATCATGTCCAAAGTGGGAATTTGCGATAAATCCAAAACCGAATAAGCCGACAAAACCCGATAATCAAAATTCAACAAATTATAACCCACCACCAAACTCGCTCGACTCAAATCCGAAATAAGCTGAGAAACGTCTTCTTCTAAATAAATTTTGTATTGATGATCAAGTGTATTGTAAGTAACTGCTAAAGAAAGTCTTAGATCATGAATTTTACTATATCCTCCTACCTGTTGGAGGCTTTTTTGTGTTTCTAAATCGAAATAAACAATATTTTTCATTCTAATAACCGATCAAGAAAAAGCTTCTCAAAAACCCATGAAAAATCAAACGAATAAAAAAGCCCAGGTCTTTGCGACCCGGGCTACCAAGGAGGAGAATGAAACATCTAATTAAGACCAGTAAATATAACGCAAAACGCTTTTAGATTCAACTCTTTTTTTCAAAATTTAATCTTTTTCCCATTTTACCTATGAAAATTATAGCACGGTATGATCAGGAATTACGCTATTTTTCGGAATAACCATAATTCCATCTCGAATATAATAAAGTTCATGATCCGAATGACTGGGTTTACCGTGAGGTGAAATAACACAATTTCTGCCTATTCTAGCATTTTTATCAATAATCGCCTTTTGAATCTGCGTGCCTTCTCCAATACCTAAAGGAATGGTAGCAGAAATCGGTTTTTCCCCCTCATAATAATCTGCGCCCATCACAATGCTTTCCTCAATTTTCACTCCCTTCTGAACTACGCAACGATTTCCCAACAAAGACCTCTGCAAAATCGCTTCCTGAATCGAACAACCCGCACAAATCGAAACATTTTTCAAAGTCGCATTTTCGATGCGATTCGGGGGTAAATTGCGTGCCCGAGTATAAATCGGTTGACCCGGCAAATTCCATTCAAACTGAGGCTTAGCTTCGCACAAATCCAAATTCGCCCGATAATAAGCGCGAATCGTTCCCACATCCTCCCAATAACCTTGAAAAACAAAAGCCCTAACTTTGTAACGCCCAATCGCAGCGGGAATAATATCCTTACCAAAATCCAATAAATCGCTGTTCAACACCTCATGCAAAACCCTTCGATTAAACGCATAAATACCCATCGACGCTAAATAAAGTGGCTCGTTTACCTGGATATTTAAAACACGACGCATTCCCTCATCCAAATGCAAATCTTTTAATAACGTTTCCTCTTTCGGTTTTTCCACAAACCGTTTAATGGCGTGTTCTTCGTCAATTTGCATAATGCCAAACTCTGGCACCGCTTCACGATTCACCGGAATCACTGCTACCGTAATGTCAGCTCCCGTCGTCGCATGCTCCTCTAAAAGCGAACGATAATCCATTCGATAAAGTTGATCTCCTGATAAAATAAGGGCTGTATTATAAATTTCATTATCAAAATGAACCAAATTATGGCGCACCGCATCGGCTGTGCCTTGATACCAACCCTGATTCGGATTACCGGTTTGCTGAGCTGCCATGATCTCAACAAAACCCGAAGAAAATTCATCAAACTTATAAGTGCGCTGAATATGGCGATGCAGCGAAGAACTGTTAAATTGCGTCAGTAAATAAATCTGGCGCAAATTGGAATTCAAACAATTACTAATGGGAATATCCACCAACCGATATTTTCCGCCCAACGGCACCGCCGGTTTCGCGCGATCTTTCGTTAAAGGAAATAAGCGCGTTCCAGCTCCCCCCCCCATAACAATCGCAGCCGTGCGCTGAATCTTTTGAACAATTCCACTCGATGCTTGACTCATAGCCCTTATTTTATCGCGCTTCTCACTGATCACAAGGAGAATGGTAAACCATCACGCTGAAAATGATTCCCCACAAGAACAGTGAGCAACCGCATTCGGATTAGTCACTTTAAAACCGCCTTTTTGTAAATCATCCGAAAAATCCAATTCCGATCCACTCACAAATAAAGCGCTTTTAGGATCCACAACAACTTTCAAACCGTTGGATTCCACAAGAATATCCCGATTCGCTGGACCCGCAACCAGATCCATTTTATATTGCAAACCAGAACACCCCCCACCCACCACCGCAATGCGCAATGCACCTGGCGTCTTACCTTGTTTTTCCCAAAGGCTTTTCAACTTGTGCGCTGCCTTATCCGACACACGCACCAGTTTTTCATTGCCGATTTTATAATTCACTGTCGGCGCTGGAGTGGCTTCTGTCATGAGCTACAGCTTATCTATTGCATGAACTGGGTCAATCCCAGCCTTATTTTGACAAAAATAGAAGGCTGCTTTAGATTAAAATCAAGCAGCCTAAATCACCATCGCTTCCTCGATGGTGATGCGGGGGACCCAAATCTTCGCTAATCACGAAAAAGGGGCTAACTCATTTCGGCAACGTGATGAGAGGTCACTTTCCAGACCTAGCCCGCCAGCTAACCTCGTCGGCATTGGGAAGGGCGATCCTCTAATCCCGCCAGGAGGTGGGTAATTACGATCACTCAAGTAAAAAACTGAAAATAAAGGGAGCGTTTTCTGGCTTTACGAGACGTTTCCGATGTGGAGTGTCGTAATGAAAAATTCACTCGATCGTGCCGCGCATGTCGTGAAGCGTTGGTTTCTCAATCTTTACCCGATTCAACAAGTCGTTTTAGGTTATCTTTCTTACATTATTTTGGGTTGGTTTTTCTTACTTTTGCCCTGGAGTCAAAAAGTAAAAAATATGAGTTGGCTGGATCATCTTTTTACCGCCACATCAGCAGTCTCAACTACGGGACTCGCAACGATGAGCATTGCTGACTCTTACACTTTTTTCGGTCAAGGCATCGTGCTTTTTTTGATCCAACTCGGGGGCTTGGGTTATATGACTTTGAGTTCTTTCATTGTATTATCGGCGTCGGGAAAAATTTCTTCCTTTCGTCATCGCATCACTTCAACAGCATTAAGTTTACCGCAAGGTTTTGAAGTGATTCGCTTTTTGCGACAGGTGATCGGTTTTACGCTCATCATCGAAATCATTGGAACCTGGGGACTTTATTTTATTTTTGTAAAAGAGGATGTCCCCCAAGCTTTATGGGAAGCCATTTTCCACAGTGTCTCGGCTTTTTGCACGGCAGGTTTTAGTCTTTTCAATACTAGCTTGGAGGCCTATCGCAATCATGTTGGTCTGAACTGTCTCATCATAGTTTTAAGTTATTTAGGAGCCATCGGTTTTATTGTCATGAGTGATGTTTGGACTTCTTTGAAGTATCGAAAAACCCATATCACTCTCACCTCAAAAATCATTTTAATGAGCACGCTGTGGATTAGTGTCATCGGGACTTTACTTCTCTTTTTTGACGAGTCTTCCACCCGATCCTTGCCATTTTTTCAACGTGCCATGACAGCTTTTTTTCAAACTATGACCGCTAGCACCACGGTTGGTTTCAATACCATTCCTATTGGTGCGCTGACCGCTAGTTCGTTGTTTTTATTAACTCTCATTATGATCATCGGCGCTTCACCTGCTGGTACGGGGGGTGGTTTAAAAACTACGACCTTCACAGCATTATGGGCGGTCATGGCTTCTACATTTCGTCAGCAAGAAAAAATTACGTTCTTCAAAAAACAGATTCCTCGGGCACGTATTTTTAGCGCCATAGCAAGTTTAATGTTTTATCTTTTCACATTCATTGCGGGAGTTTACGCGCTTACATTAACAGAAAAATTGCCATTACCCGATCTTGCTTTTGAAGCCGCTTCAGCTTTGGGAACCGTGGGATTGAGTCGCGGCATTACCGGAAATTTAACCAATTTAGGAAAAATAATCATCACTGCTTTGATGTTTTTAGGTCGGATAGGCCCTATTTCCATTGGAATGGCACTTTTTACGACACGAGAAAAAATTTCAGACTTCGCTACGGAAGAAGATATCGCTATTTAATGATTATGACTCTCGAACAACTTCATCATGATAATGGGTTACGACAAAAACTTTTCCCCATTACCCAACATCAAATTTTTATGGCTCACGCAGGCGTGAGTCCACTGCCACAGCCGGCTTACGAGGCGATTGAAAAAGAGGCGCGCACCGCAACCACGCTCCAGCAAGAATCGGATTATCACCGAAAGTTAGCGCATGCACGACAAACCGTTTCACGAATTTTTAAAGTGGAAGCAGAAGAGGTGGCGTTATTAGGCCCGACAAGTTTGGGATTAAATTTGGTCGCCAATGGATTGGACTGGAAACCTGGCGATGAAGTGATTTTTTACCCCGATGATTATCCAACGAATGTTTATCCCTGGCTTAATTTAGAAACGAAAGGGGTTAAACTCGTCCCGTTAAAACCCAAGCAAATTGGCGAAATTACACCAGAATTGGTTGCCAAAGCGATTACGCCTCGCTGCAAACTAGTCGCCCTGGCTTCCGCTAATTTTTTAACGGGTTACACGATTGATGTCACCGATATTGGCAAAATCGCTCACGATGTGGGCGCCCTTTTTTCTTTAGATGCCATCCAAACTTTGGGTGCGATTGAGACGCCTTTAGATGAGGCGGATTTCGTTTCTGCTGATTCACACAAATGGATGCTCGGCCCTTTAGCCGCAGGCATTTTTATTGTTAAAAAGCATGTTTTGGATCGTTTGAGATCTTCTCTTCTCGGCTCTCCCAATGTCCAAACGCAAAACTTTGTGGCAGCGACTCAAATCAAACCGGTCGAAGGTGCAGCGCGTTATGAATCCGGCGCGATGAATTTGATTGGAATCGCGGGAATGATTGCATCTTTGGAACTCTTGGAGTCCATTGGGATTTCCAATATCGAAAATTATTTGCGAACTCAGAGACGGCGTTTGGTTGAGGTTCTACAATCCCACGGTTTTGAATTTCCCATACTGCCTGCAGAAACTCCTGGCCACGGTGTGGTCACCACTTTTTGCCATCCGAAAATTCCTACGGAACAACTCTTTCGCAAACTTCTTTCTGAAAAAATAATCGCCTCTCATCGCTGGAGTCGCGACGGCAAAGAATGGATTCGATTATCTCCGCATTGCTATATTCTACCTCAAGAAATGGAACAAACATTAAATTTTATCGTAAATTTTAAATGAGGTGCTTCTTGCTTATTTTCATTTTCTAAGTTAAGTTCTTTCCCATGAACAAAGTCGTTCTTTTCTCCTTTCTCGTTTTAAGCCAAAGTTTACCCCTCGTTGCTGCGCCACCTAAAACGGTCACAGCTATGAAAGCCAAGGAAATTGCCACCGAGGTTTTAGATCCTGCTACCCGACAGCGCGTTATAGCCATTCGTGGGCTACGTAGCATGTTGTCCCCTGTTCCTGTGGAATGGTTGATTTGGTTTTATGATCCTAATGCCGTTCAAAATGGCCGACGCGTACGAGTTAGCAGCGACAATGTTACGGAAATCAAAGAAGGTTTTACGGAAATCGGACGTGCACGACTTTTCCCTTATCAAATGGAAGAAGTCATTCCTAGCGATCGTTTGCAGGTTGATTCCGATGAAGCTCTAGCGCGTGTCATGAATTTAGGCCCTTTGAAAGGAAGAAAGGTTACCTCTTCGCTTTGGGAATTAAAAAAAGCCAAAGGCAATGTTCCACCCCTTTGGCATATCACTCTCTTTACAGAAGTAGGTGGCAAAGAAAAACTTTTGGCTAAAGTGCGTCTTTCTGCCGAAGACGGACGTTTGATTGAACTTAATTTAGCGAACTAGTAATTAGATTTGAAACGGATTGCTCCATTTTTCATTTTCTTTTTTTCATTTTTTACCCTTTTCGCACAACTTTCCCCTCTCGCAACAAAACCTGATTGGTCATTGCTTAATCGTTATCAAAAAAGCTTATCTCGCGAACAATTTGAAAATCTTGTTAAAACTCATTATTCTCGTGACAAAACTTTTTTTCGCTATTGTCGATTCCAAGACCAAAAAAGCGTCACCCTTTATCAAGATCTCAACCATACTCAGCCGTTATGGACCTTTTATTTTAACCCAAAATCTCAACCTCTCTGCACACCACGTCAATCTTCCCTTAAAAATTTAGTCATCGCTTTAGATCCAGGCCATCTGGGGGGAGAGTGGGCGCGTTTGGAAGAGCGTTACTTCCGCATTGGCAACGATCCACCCATCAAAGAATGGAATCTGAATGTTTTAACCTGCCATCTCATCGAATTTCTTTTAAAAAAAGAAGGGGCCAAAGTGGTATGGGTCAAAAAAAATAGTGAGCCTGTCACGCCCTTGCGACCCAAAGATTTGTGGGGAGAAGCTTTCAATAGTTTAGTTGAGGACAAACTTCTCAAACCCAATACACGCACACTCGAAAATTTATTAGTTAGAAAAAAAATCGAAGAATGCGCCAATCGTCTCTTTTACCGTGTCGCTGAAATTCGCGCGCGCGCAGAACGAGTTAATCGCAATTTAAAACCTGATTTAACCCTTTGCATTCATTATAACGCTGATGAATGGGGCGATCCCTTAAATCCCACGCTTGTCAAAAAAAATCGTTTAGTCTTGTTCACTCACGGCGCTTACATGGCGGATGAATTGCGTTATGAAGACCATAAATTTCACCTCACGCAAAAACTTTTGGAGGGTTCACGCAACATTGAAGAAGCCATTGCAATCAATATCGCCAAGCAATATCAACGCACCTGGCCCTGGCCACCAGAACCTTATCCCAATGCGCCCAACGTAATTCGCAATCCTAAAAATTTTTATGTTTTCGATAGAAATTTGCTAGCGAGCCGTCTTTATCACGGTCCAGTCGTTTTTTGCGAAGGGCCTTACATGAATGCCAATGACACTTATCCCCGCCTTATAGCCGGCGACTATAATGGAATCCGTCTCATTCGAGGGAAACGTTATCGCAGTATTTTCCGTGAATACGCCGAAAATGTCGTAGCCGGAATCAAAAATTATTATAATAATTAAAAAGCATTTTCCACTGATCAAAATTAAGCTCTTCAGCTCGCAATCTTGGATTCCAACCCTGATTTTCAAAAAACTTTATCCAACTTTTTTTCAATGGAAATTGTTCCGATAAATTATTGGCCAATTGTTTTCTTTTGTGTTGAAAAGCTTCCCGCAACCAAGGGAAAAAAAATTTTCGCCAAGAATAAGGCTCAACTTTATCTTTCCGCTGCAAACGAAGCACCGCTGAAAAAACTTCTGGCTTCGGATAAAAAACGTTGGGCGCTATTTTCTTTAGTAGCTTGATTTCGTAAACCGTGTTAACCATAACCGAAATGGCGCCGTAATAACGTGAACCGGGTTGAGCCAACAAACGTTCCGCCATTTCATATTGCACAGTAAAAATCATGCGTTGTGGTGGAAGTTTTTTTTCCAAAAA
This sequence comes from Verrucomicrobiia bacterium, assembly GCA_019694135.1. Classification (NCBI taxonomy): domain Bacteria; kingdom Pseudomonadati; phylum Verrucomicrobiota; class Verrucomicrobiia; species Verrucomicrobiia bacterium. Next base: position 396,187 of record JAIBCM010000003.1, read on the forward strand.
AACCGCTAGTAAAGGAGTCGCAATCGAATAAGGCAAATTTCCCATCACACATGAAACCAAAGCAGGCAAAAAATGAGGAACAAACTCCAAAGCATCACCTTCATGCAAAGAAAATTTTTCATGATTGCCCCATCGCTTTTTTAAATAACGCACAAAACCGCGATCGACTTCAACAACTTCTACGCGATGGGCCAACTCTAACAAATAATGAGTCAATGCCCCTAGACCCGGCCCTATTTCCCAAACAGTTTCTTGAGAGTCAATGGCAGCTTGACTAGCTATCCATCGGCAAAGATTTTGATCGTATAAAAAATTTTGACCCAGCTTTTTATTGGGAAACAAGCCTTCTGTGGCCAAAACCTGTTTGATTTCTTGTAAGGTCACTTACTGCTTGATGTCACCACGCTCGGCTACAGTTGCTTTGACATGATTTTTTTGGTCCAATAACTTAATCCAATCCACTAAAATATGTTCCGCTTCGTTTAAAGTAACCGTGTCCCAAGTCATTAAACCCTCATCCTCATTCGCCTCCGCATCTTGCTTGTCATCTCTAGAATTTAGTTTTTCTTTTTCCGACAAATCAGCCTTTGCTGCAGCATCCGGCATTTTAGGTAATGTCACTTCATCCACATTGTTCAACGTTAATTCATAATCAATTTCTCCGTCTTTCTGACGGGAACTTCTTTCTTTTTTGCGTTTTTCTAAACGTTCTTGAGATTCTTTCTTTTCTTGTAATCTTTCCTTTTCATTCAAGGAAAAACTTTTATCCGCTAAAAATCGCTTTTGCTCCGCAATATCCTCTTGTAAATAGGAAAAGTCTTTATTGACGGCAATTCGCTCTTGAGAAAGCTGTTTTAATTTAGGAAGAAATGGAGCCACACGATTTTCAAAAGTAAAATCTGCAGAGGGAATTTCATCCCAGGCCAAAGGATTATCCAAAGCAACTTCCCCGACCATTTCCAAATAATCATTAAAAGAAGGCAAGATAATATCGGGCACAATACCTTTCAACTGAGTCGAGGCCCCACTAGGACGATAAAATTTTTGAACAGTAATTTTTAATGCTCCCGGATCGATATCAGAATTTAATCCTAAACGCTGAAAAAAAGGCGCTAATTGAACCACTTGTTGCACTGTTCCCTTGCCATGCGTAGTCATATCACCCACGATCATCGCCCGACCATAATCTTGCAAGGCACCCGCCAAAATTTCTGAGGCCGAAGCGCTAAAACGGCTAGTTAATACAATTAAAGGACCGTCATAAAGAACCTTCGGATCATCATCTTTATTTACTACAACTTTACTACGAGAATCTTTCACCTGAACTACGGGACCTTCAGGAATAAAAAGTCCGGTCAACTCAATCGCTTCTTCCAACGATCCTCCTCCATTTCGACGCAAATCTAAAATAACTCCCTGCACTTTTTCTTTTATCAATCGTTTTAATAAGCGTGCTACATCAACCGTAGTACTACGAGGCGTAGCTTTGGAGTTAGACTGGCTCAACTCCATTTCTGCGTAAAAAGAAGGAAGATCAATTACTCCAACTCGAGTCTTACCACCATCTTGATTAAGAATATCTACAATCTTTGCTTTGGCCTCTTGCTCTTCCAATTTAATTTCCTCACGCACCAACACCACCTCTTTGCGCACGGAAGGATCAGCCGCGTCAGCAGGAATGACAGTCAAATGCACTTCCGTTCCCTTACGACCTCGAATCATTTCCACCACTTTATTAAGATTCATTTCCACAACATCAACGGGTTCTTCATTCGCTTGTGCCACCGCGATAATTCGATCACTTGGTTTCAACGACTTCGATCTCGCAGCCGGTCCACCCGGCACTAGTTCTTTGATCGTGCAATAACCATCAATTGACTGCAAAACCGCGCCAATACCAAAGAGCGATAAATTCATCTGAATCGCAAAATTTTCCAATTCCGAATGGCCTAAATAATCGGAATGGGGATCATACACATGCGCTAAAGCCGTCAAATAAGTCTGTAAAACTTGCTCACTACTATATTCTTGAATCGAGCGAAAATGACGTTCGTAACGTTTAATAATTTTCTTAACAATTTCCTTAGGCTTTTCCTGATTCAATTTTTCCTGCAAAAATTCAAAACGCAATCGATCATGCCACAGCTTCTTCGCTTCCTCCAAATCTTTAGGCCATTCTAACTCATGATGGTCCGGGCGAAATCGCTCATGAGAAGTGAAAGTAAAAGACTCTTTCTCTAAAGCTTGACGTACAAACTCCAAACGTTGCTTGAGACGCTTGATATACAAATTAAAAATCAAATAAGCTGGTCGCGTATCTCCCTTTAGCGTTAGGTTGTCCAACGTATTTTCAAACGGTTTAAAATCAGCAATGTCAGACTGCAGAAAATAAATGTGCTGATAATCCAGTATATCCAGATAACGCTCCAAAAATCGTTTGGAAACTTCATCGTTAAAATCCTGTTTTAAAAAATGGGATTGTTCCAAAATTTTTGCAACCATGCGAGCGATATAAGTATCACTTTCTTCAGGCGAAATCGCTTCAACTGTAATAGCTAGATTCGATTCGACAGGCTCTACATTGGTGGTCACCAAAATAGGCGGCGGCCCTTTTTCTAGAGAGTTCCGCTCATTTCCTTGACTCAATAACAAGCCTGAACTTCCAGCTAAAAGCAGAGTTAGCGCAAAAATTTTATGTAAACTTTTCATCCTAAATTTAACTTCTTAACGCTGGCCGCCACATGTGCCGCACTGTCTTGAAGTTGTTTTAATTCTTCCGGAGTCAACTGTAGTTCAATCACTTCCTCCACACCCTTTTTTCCTAAACGACAAGGAACACCCACAAATTGATTCATAATGCCATATTGCCCAGTACACCACACAGCACAAGGTAGCACACGTTTTGAATCTTTCAAAATAGCTTCGGCCATTTGAACTGCGGCAGAAGAAGGCGCATAGTAAGCACTACCTTTTTGCAATAGCTTAACAATTTCCGCACCTCCATTGCGCGTGCGATCAATCATAGCATCAATTTTTTCTTTCGGCAGCAAAGCTTCAATGCTAATGCCTGACACCGTAGAGTAACGCGCCAAAGGAACCATATCATCTCCATGACCTCCCAGAACCATCGCTTCCACATCACGCTGTGAAACACCTAATTCCATTGCAATAAAACAGCGAAATCGTGCTGAATCCAAAACACCAGCCATACCCATGACCTTATTTTTCGGAAAACCTGTTCTAGCAGCAGCCAAATACGTCATCACATCCAAAGGATTACTCACAATTATTAAGATGGCGTTCGGCGCATATTTCTTCACATTATCCGCGACACCTCCTACAATTTCAGCATTTTTCAGCAACAAATCATCACGACTCATTCCCGGTTGACGTGGCAATCCACTTGTGATAATCACCACATCAGAATCCTTATAATCTGCCGGATCATTAGTCCCCCGAACTTGACAATCAAAACCCTCCAAACAGGCAGACTGCATCATATCCAACGCTTTTCCTTGAGGCATACCCTCCACAATGTCGTGCAACACCACATCGCCCAACTCTTTTTCTACCAATCGTTGAGCCGTCGTTGCTCCTACAAACCCACCACCTACTACTGTAATTTTTGATCTCATTTAACTAAATCCTTCCTGTCTTTTGTAAAAATTAAACTTTTAGAATGAAGTTTCCTTCGGCACAAGCAAACAAATTTAAAAGTGAAAGGTAAAAAGTTGCACAAAATATAGCTGACGGCAGTTGTAGACAAATAACCTCTCACTTTTTCTTGCTACTCTTTTTTTAATTGGTAGATTAAAGCCTTATTCCGTGGAGTTGTAGCTCAATTGGTTAGAGCACCGCCCTGTCACGGCGGGGGTTGCGGGTTCGAGCCCCGTCAGCTCCGGTGATCACTAACTAATCACCTGTTACTTACCACCGCCGTCACTTAATTATAACAGGGGCGCTAATGGACGAAACGCTGCTTCAACTAATTTTTGTTTAAAAGATCGCTTTTGAAATATAGAGAGTTTGATTTCTTTGGATTTTTCAAAATCCTTTTCCAAAATATCAGATAAATATTGATTTTGTTCCTGAGAACGAATCAATACATTTAACTCAAAATTTAATCGCATCGAACGATTATCCAAATTGGCGGATCCCACCATAAGCCAATCTTGATCGATAATCGTCACTTTGGAGTGATTCATACCGCATGAATATTCAAATAATCTCACACCCACATGAAGCAAGTCCTCATAAAAAGAACGACTAACTTGCACCAAATAAGGATGATCCACCTTTTCTGCAATTAACAACCGCACATCCACACCACGCGAAGCGCAAATCGCCAAAGCCGTTAACAGTGTCTCACTGGGCACAAAATAACCGCAAGTAATCCAAAATCGCTCTCTGGCATGATTCAACATGGCAACTAAAGAGCGTTGTAAGGGATCACAATTTAAATCCGGACCTCCTGCCAAAACCTGAACGGGATAACACTCTTCATCTCTTTCAATTTTTTTACTCTCCGTTAAACGCTCATCCGTAGCAAAATACCAATCATTAGCAAAAGAATCCTCCAACACATGGACTACCGGACCACTCAATTGAATTTGGACATCGCGCCAATAACCCAAGGTTTCATCACCTCCTTCATATTCCTCACCCAGATTCATTCCTCCTACAAAAGCCACTTCACCATCAATGATCTGAAGTTTTCGATGATTCCTAAAATTAAGGAAAAAACGATTGCGCCAAATATTAAAAGATTGAAACCAGGAAAAATGACCGCCTGCTTCTATCAAAGGCCTATAAAACTTTTGACTAATCTCCCAACAACCCATTTCATCCAGCAAAATGCGGACTTCCACACCCCGTCGAGCCGCATCCACAGCCAAATTCAAAAACCTTTTGCCCGCTTCATCATCTCGCCAAATATAAAACTGCATATGAATAAAATGCTTCGCTTTTTTGATAGCTTCCTCCAAAGCGGGATAAAAATGGCAAGCGTCCACTAACACATTAACAGAATTGGCAACACTATTAGGCAACTGATTCACATGCGCCAAGGTTTCTAAAAATAATTGATCCCTTTCTTGAAGAGAAGGAACGATTCCGCGAGGATCTCTTGCGCCTTTTAAGGAACGATGCGCTCGAAACGCCTCACGTCGTTTCAACCGTTTGCGCTTCATGCGATCCGTGCCCATCAACAAATAAAATAATGCACCAACATAAGGAAAAAGAATAATCGCCCACAACCAAGCCAAGGTTGAAACTGGGCGCTTTTTGAGCAATAACAAATGTGGAATGGTGGACAGACTAACGCCATAAGCTATTAACGCCCACAACCATTCGCTTTTCATAAATTTTATTCTATCCTAGGAAAAAGAACTTCAGGTTGAGTTATTTTTTTACCCTGCCAATCATGTAAAACTGTGACCTCTTTTAAGGAAGCACTTTTTTCTTGACCTAACTGGCCTTGAATTCTTTGTGAAATAGAAGGCATTACCGGTTCAATTAAAATACTAATACGGTAAACCATTATAATCAATGTTACTAAAACGCTATTTAATTTCTCTTTAGCTGCAGGATCCTTTGCCAATTTCCAGGGCGCAGTTTCTTCAACATACTGATTCGCGCGCTGAATCAAACGCCAAACTTTTTCTAACGCGAGATGGATTTCATAACGCTCCATCCTTTGACAATATTTTTCCAAAATTTCAGTTGAAAGTTTTAGCAACGTTTCATCCACTTTTGCCTCCGGAACCATGCCACCACAATAACGCTGCAGCATGGCTAAAGAACGATTTACTAAATTGCCAAGGTCATTACCTAAATCACTGCGATAACGTTGCGCAAACTGCTCTACCGAAAACTCGGCATCATGCCCTACTGACATCTCTCGCAACACATAATAACGAAACGCGTCCGCGCCATACGTCTCAATCAACTGAAGCGGATCAACCACATTCCCCGTAGATTTACTCATTTTTTCGCCAGAAATTTGCCACCATCCATGCACCAAAAATTGTTTCGGCAAGGGCAAATCCAAAGCCTTTAACATAATTGGCCAATAAACCGCGTGCGCCGGAATCAAAATATCCTTCCCAATCACATGCAAATCCGCCGGCCAATGACTTTCGGCAAAAGAAACGTAATTCACCAAAGCATCAAACCATACGTAGGTCACATATTCTTCATCAAACGGTAAAGGAATGCCCCATGCCAAACGATTCTTGGGCCGCGAAATACAAAGATCGCTTAAGGGCTTTTCTAAAGCGCCTAAAACTTCATTCCGCCGGAAACCCGGAACAATCCAATCCGGATGAGTTTTAACATAATCAATCAACCAATCTTGATAATTTGATAGCTTAAAAAAATAATTTGGCTCTTTGGTATGAACCACCTCCCCATAAATTTCAGGCCAATTACCCTCAGAAGTTTTTTCTTTTTCAGTAACAAATTGTTCCTGACGCAAACTGTAATAGCCTTCATGCTCCTGAAAATAAATCAGCTTCGCATCATAAAGCTGTTGCAAAAATTGGCGCACAACTTTCTTATGATTTTCTTCGGTCGTTCGAACAAAACGGCTATAATTAATGGAAAGTTTTTTCCACGCTTCTTGAAAATAGCCACTATACTCATCACAAAATGCTTGAGGCAAAATCCCTTTAGCCTGCGCTGATTGCTGCACCTTCTGCCCATGCTCATCTACACCAGTTAGAAAAAAAACTTCTTTCCCAAGATTTCGTTGATAACGCGCAATCGTATCAGTCAAAACTTTCTCATAAGCATGCCCCAAATGGGGTTTGCCATTCACGTAATCAATTGCCGTTGTCAGAAAAAAAGAACTCATCCTTTATTTACATAGACAAAAAAAACAGCCCAGGCAACTGGGCTGTTTGAATTTTATCATGAATCAAATGATTACATGGCTGCTAAAATAGCTATGATTTTAGTTGAGACAGTAACATCCACATTCATAGGACCAGCCGCACTTGCGCCTTGGCTCACTTGAATGGCAAAGATATCGCCAACATTTGCCTTCTGCATTACATTTAACCTAGAATAGGTTACACCACCACTGGGATCAGCAATATCTGAAGCGACAACTTGAGGACCGGCCGCGGTTATTTTTACCAAATCGACTCTTAAAGAATCGTCTGGCGCACCGCTTAATCCTGTCGTATCCCATTTCGCTGTAACATTAAACTCATACACCCCTGCGTCTGTAATTGTTAAGTGGTCAGGACTCGCTGCACTAAAAAGACCTTTCGTATCGACTTCAGCAGTAGGATTGAATGAAACTATTGAAGAAGGGCCTAACAATACCCCGAAACTCGTTCGACTAATCTGTGCCGCTGCTGCGATAGGTAAATCATCGGGTGAAATAGCTCCTGGTTTAATCTCAGGGGAAAATTCAACATGCAAAGTTGGGGGATTTCCAGAACTACTTTCCTTACTATTAAACGCTATCTCATCTGAATCTGAATCAGGCGTAATCACAAAACCATTATTTGGCGATTCGCCTGTGAGCCATTTTTTAACAAGAGGCGTTACATCCACATCCACGAAATTGCCTTTAGTAAAAGTATTCGTAAGTTGAATAAAAATACGATTTGCCCCACTAGCTATAGGCAATGCTGAGCTAGTCTCATCCCAGTAGCCCGCTGGATCATCTACTTGCCCTTTGATTTTCTTACCCGACAAACCATATAACCTTAAACTTACTTTAAAATCATAGTTGGTCAGAGGAGGAAATAAAGCCGGTATAGGAAGTGCAGAGAGATCGAATTTTAAATAAACTCGAGAAGCGCTACTACCGCCAAATGTTAATTGCTGGGCTACGGCTGCCCTTGAAGGAGAGTTGGCACCGCTGTAAGTGTCATCGGTGATACGAAGTTCAACCGCTTTGAGGGAGATCGTTGAAACTGCTAACAGCCCCAAGATCATGAGAGATTGAACAAATTTTGACCAATTGCTATTCAAAAAAACATAACGATTTTTTTGAATAGTGTTGCAATGAAACGACGTTTTCATACGGGAGATACCTTTCTTATTTAGTTTTTTTAATAGTAATCAATTTCTTTTTTCATAGGTTATTTTGAGGTTTTTTAATGTTAATGAAGTGAGTTTATCTCTTATAATCTATCACCAATTTCACTGTTGGTCAAAAAAGGCTAAAAATTCTCGATCCAAGATTTATAAAGCAAAAATCAGACCCTTTATTTTCATAAAAGATCTGATTTTTTAAATAACTGCTTTGTGGAAATTTAAAGCGGGCTTACCCAATGCATAGCAAGAGAAGCACCAGTTACAGCAAGACTCACGCCAGAGTTCTGGAAAACTTGTAATGTTACCACATCCCCAGCATCTAATTTTAATAAACCAAAACAATTTTGAGCCGTTGAAGAACCACTAATTGGTAATACAGTATTAGACCATAAGCTACTAACACCATTAAAAAGAATTGTTATTTCTCGACGTCCATTAGAATTACTATTCCACGTGACCTGAGCCATGACTTGATAATAACCTGAAACGGGTGCTGTTATCCTTTCTAAGTTTAAAGGACCATGCATGTTAGCCGTGTCAAATGACTCATCGGGAAAATTAACGAGGGTAGAAACTCCGGATGAGATAAATTGTGCTCCAACAGAGAATATTGCTCTAACCGTTGGCAGTGTAGCAAATTTGGATGTATTAACTGAACCATTAACAATTTTATTGCTTGTTATAGAATTATTTCGGATTTGCGGATCAGGATAAGTGCCCGTCAAATCACCCCCAGCAGGCGCATTTAAAAAATTCGTTCCAGGAGGTCCAGTAGGCCCTACTTCACCCTG